>JASLMQ010000765.1 GCA_030746455.1 Candidatus Latescibacterota bacterium | reverse complement strand
GGCCGAGGACCGGATGGGTCGCTCAGCGAAGGAGGGTGCCATCGTCTCCTATATCCACACCGGAAGCAAGCTCGGGGTGATGCTGGAGGTGAACAGCGAGACGGACTTCGTCGCTCGCACCAACGAATTCACCGATTTCTGCAGGGACGTGGCGATGCACATCGCCGCGAACGCCCCGCTGGGGGTCGACCGGGAGGCCCTGGACCCCGAGGCGGTGGAACGGGAGAGAACCATCCTCAAAGAGCAGACGCTTGCCGAGGGCAAGCCTGAGAAGGTGCTGGATCGGATCGTGGAAGGGCGCCTCGAGAAGTACTATCAGGATGTCTGCCTGCTCGAGCAACCCTTCGTGAAGGATCCCGACAAGACGGTCAACGACCTGCTGACGGAGTTGAGGGCACAGTCCGGCGAGAATGTGCAGATCCGCCGCTTTGTGAGGTTTGTGCTCGGGGACGAAGGCTAGGTGGGGCCCGGAAGTATCTTGAGTTCCAGGTCGAGGCACGGAACTCATTGAGCAGATCCCGGATGCCGGGAGAAGGAAGGGGTAGCTAGCAGCGGTCAGCTATCAGCATTCAGCTGAACCTGCGCGTGGCGCGCGATCGTGCTGCCTGTATCGAAGTGCCAATTGGGTACATCCACTGATCTGGCTCACGCTGATGGCTGAATGCTGAAAGCTGCCTTGCCTCTTCAGGGGAGGGTGGCCATGGTCGACGAGGTTCTTTCTGAGACGAAGAGCGCGATGCAGAAGGCCGTAGAGGCCTTCGGCCACGAGATCTCGATGGTCCGATCGGGCCGCGCGAACGCCAGTCTGCTCGATGCCATTCGGGTGGAATACTACGGGTCGCAGATGCCCATCAACCAGGTGGCGAACATCGGGGCGCCCGAGCCCAGACTGATCACGATTCAGCCGTGGGACAAGACGGCGCTTCCCGCCATCGAGAAGGCGATTATGGCCTCGAGTCTGGGATTGGTGCCTTCGAACGACGGCACCATCATCCGACTCCCGATCCCCCAGCTGACAGAGGAACGGCGCGAGGAGTTGGTCCGGATCGTCCGTCAGATGGCCGAGGAGGGGCGGGTCTCCGTGCGGAACGCGCGCCGCGATGCGAACGAAATGCTCAAGGACGGCCAGAAGGAGGGTGAGATCCCCGAGGATGAATCCAAGCGGGGGCAGGACCAGGTCCAGGAGCTCACCGACGAATACGTCAAGAAGGTCGACGATCTCCTCAAGGAGAAGGAGGAGGAGATCATGGAGGTCTGAGCGGCAGACGACACGATGTAGATCCAGAAGCCACCTTCGAGCGTCGGTCGAAGGTGGCTTTTTCGATGCTGTGACGGGAGCCTCGTGTTTTTTGACACGGCTGGTGATCCTCCTTATATTGTTCCGAGCGCCAAAGGAGGCCCACCAGTCTGCAGGATATCGGGCCACCGGCCGGCGCGATCAGGCAACCTGTCGGACGCGAATCAAGGAAAGGATCGAGAGGTCCCATGGCAACGACGAACCCGAACTACGACAAGCTGGCAGCAGGCTATCTGTTCCCCGAGATCGCCAGGCGAACACAGGAGTTCATCTCGGCCAACCCGGACGCGGAGGTGATGCGTCTGGGGATCGGCGACACCACGGAGCCCCTCACGCCGAGCATCGTGTCCAGGCTTCACCAGGCCGTGGATGATCTTGCCAGCGCCGAGACCTACAGCGGCTATCGCGAGGGCGAGGGCACGCTGGCGCTGAGGGAGGCCCTGGCGGAACGATACGGGCAGTACGGCGTTTCACTGGAGCCGTCCGAGGTCTTTGTGAGCGATGGGGCCAAGCCGGACTCGGCCAACATCCAGTCCATCTTCGCGGTGGACAACGTCGTGGCCGTGCAGGATCCGGCCTACCCGGTCTACGTGGACAGCAACGTGATTGCGGGACGGACGGGCGAAAATGTCGACGGGCAGTACGAGGGGCTGGTGTACATGCCCTGCACGGAAGAGAACGGGTTCTTCCCTGATGTTCCCGACCGGAAGGTGGACCTGATCTATCTCTGCAGCCCCAACAATCCGACGGGCGCGGTGGCCACCCGCAACCAGCTGAGCGCCTTCGTCACCTACGCCCTGGCGAACAAGGCCGTGATCATCTACGACGCGGCCTATGCGCCCTACATCTCGGACCCCGATCTGCCCCGGTCCATCTACGAGATCGAGGGATCCAAGGCGTGCGCTATCGAGATCAACAGCTTTTCGAAGGACACGGGATTCACCGGCGTGAGACTCGGCTGGTCGGTGGTCCCGATGGATCTGCTAGCGGAAGGGACAGAGCCAGGCAAGGTGAACGCCCTGTGGAATCGGCGTCAGAACACCCTGTTCAACGGCGCCTCGAACATCGTCCAGGACGGAGCCCTCGCGGTGTTCACCGAAGCGGGGCGCGGAGAGTGCGAGGCCACCGTGGCAT
>JASLMQ010000764.1 GCA_030746455.1 Candidatus Latescibacterota bacterium | reverse complement strand
GGGTGGCAAGGGTAAGTACCCGAACATCGAGAAGATCCGTGGGAACGTGGAGATCCCGGCGCCCGTCTGGGCCTCCGTCCCCAATCGGACGCCGCCGGCCGGCTGACCGATCGCGACACGACGCGGGGTCGATAGTACCTCCCGAGGGGTACCCACTCGGCCGGTTCGCCGCCGCGTCGCAGGCAGGGGCCGGGCGCCCTGGCGGGTCTCTGAACTGATAGGACTACTCCGTTGGCACTTGATGCCGACGGAGTTTCCGTTGTACGGCCGGAGACGAACTCCTACGAAACAGGATTCTCCTCGCACCATGTCCTGGCGTTCTGGAACATCCTCAGCCAGGGCGAGGCCTGGAATTCGGCCTTCCACTCCTCGGGCATGTAGCCCCACTGCCACTTGAGGAAGGTCCGCTCCGGATGAGGCATCATCGCCAGGTGTCGTCCGTCGGGAGAGCACAAGCCCGTGATTCCCTCGGGAGATCCATTGGGATTGAAGGGGTAGGCCTCGGTGACCCGGTTCGCATCGTCCACATACCTGATCGGTGCCAGGCCCTCGTTCACCACCCGCTGGTGGGTGCCCTCATCCGGGAAGTAGATCCGTCCCTCCCCGTGCGCGACCCAGACCCCGAGTGTGGCCCCGGCCATTCCCCTGAGCATGATCGACGGGCTTTCCTGGATCTGGACGGTCGAGAATCGCGACTCGAAGCGTCCCGATCCGTTCTGAACGAACCGTGGCTTGACCGCGTCGGGGATGTCGGGCCACGGGACCCAGCCGATGAGCGGCATGAGCTGACATCCGTTGCAGACCCCCAGACTAAAGGTGTCGGGCCGCGCACAGAAGGCCTGGAAGCGTGACCACAGGTCGGAGCTGAACCGGATGGCCCCGGCCCACCCCTTGGCCGAGTCGAGCACGTCGGCATAGCTGAACCCACCCACGAAGACCATTCCCCTGAAGCGATCGAGTTCCACCCCGTCGGACAGGAGATCGGTCATCGTGACGTCCCACGGCTCGAAGCCGGCGGCATAGAAGGCCGATGTCATCTCCCGATCGCCGTTGCTGCCCTCCTCGCGCACGATGGCAACGGAGGGCTTCTGCTCGCTTTGCAGAAGCCTGCTCGGGGTAGGCTCCGGCGTGAAGGGGACGGCGAAGGGTGGCGTCGTCCGTGTTTTCAGCGAGGTCCGCTCCTGCTCGACGCAATCCGGATTGGCCTGGAGCCGGTCGAGCCGGTAGCTGGTCTCCTCCCACAAGTCCCTGAGCTCTCCGACGTCGCCCTCCAGCACCGTCTCGCCGCCTGCGCGGACGCGCACGTCTCCTTCCTTCAAGACGCTCCCGATGGCCGCGCAGGGGACGCCTGCCTCGCGGAAGACCGCCAGTACGTGGGTCTCGGCGTCCGAAGTAACCTCGAACACCAGGCCCAGCTCCTCTGCGAAGAGCAGGGGGATCGGATCGGCGCCGGTCTCGGCTGGAAGGTCGATGTCGATGCCGCAGTTGCCCGCGAAGGCCATCTCCAGCACCGCGGTGATGAGGCCGCCGTCGCTGCGATCGTGGCCGGCGGTAACGGTACCCTCGGCGATGAGGGATTGGAGCGCGTCGAAGGCGCGTCTGAAGGCCTCTGGATCGTCCAGGTCGGGCGGCACGTCTCCGATCTGTCCGAAGACCTGCGCCAGGGCCGATCCGCCCAGTCGATTCCGACCGCCCCCGAGGTCCACGTAGAGTATCCGGCCGCCGCCCGGTAGCTTCAGGTCGGGCGTGACGGTCTTCGTGATGTCTGGACACGTAACATA
>JASLMQ010000763.1 GCA_030746455.1 Candidatus Latescibacterota bacterium | reverse complement strand
AGAGGTTCTTCCGCCTCTCGATCGTGTGTTCGATGATGGCGTCGTAGAGGTCTTCCTTGGTGGCGAAGTGCCTGAAGATGATCGCCTCGGAGACCCCGGCTGCCTCGGCGATGGCCCGGGTGGTGGCGCCCTTGAACCCCTTCCTGGCGAAGAGGTCCATCGCGACCTCGATGATCTGCGTTCGCCGCTCTTCCTGGGACAGCCGTTTCCTCGGCATGGGGACGACCCCTCAGTTGGGGTAGGACGACCAATCGGACCCTTACAATATCGCTACCAGGTGATCCGCTGTCAAGCTGCGAGGAGGACTGAGGTTACGCCCGCGGGTTATCGCAACCGGACCCGAACGTGCCCATCCCAGACGGACGTGGCGCGCGGGAAGGCAAACCGGCACGGCAGCGGGGTGCGTGTCCGGTTGCGTGGGAGGGCACAATTCACTACATTAGGTCTCCATGGGTTTGCAGACCGAGGTGAGGGAAACCCGCCAGGATATGCCTCGGTTAGGTACGCTATCGTATCGATGGGGGTTGGGCGATGCAACTGCTCAGAAAGCTGTTCGGCAAGCAACGCGGCCGGGAACGCCTGACGATCGAGCTGCCCGTTTTGGTCGATGGGGCCGGTGAGGGCGAGAACCGGTTCATGTCCGCGGACCTGAGCGAGACCGGCCTGCGCATGGACATCACCGAGGTGGCCTCGCCGGGGGACCTGACACGAGGGAGCCGGAGCGTGGGGCTCTCGATCGTGCTGGCCGAGGACCAGGATCCGGTGAAGGTGCGCGGGGAGCTGATCTGGACTAAGCGGGACGAAGACGGGAAGCAGTTCAGCGGCTGGATGTTCTGCGATTACCCGGACGATTCGAGGGACCGCCTCGCCGAGTTCATCCGCGAGCGAATCTGATGGGCAAGAGGCTGGACCGTGCGGCTCGGGTCCGGAAGATGGTCCGCGCGCTCGATCCTCTGTTCGGTGGGGAGGCATGGGCGCGGCGACGTCGAAGGTCCGATCCGCTCGACACGCTGATTCGGGCCATCCTCTCCCAGAACACGAATGACGACAATCGCGATCAGGCCTACCGAGCACTGAAGGAACGGTTCCCGACCTGGGAGATGGTACTGAAGGCCGGGATCGATGACCTGAAGGAGACCATTCGAGTCGCGGGACTGGCCAACCAGAAGGGGCCGACGATTCAGGCCGTTCTGAGCTGGCTCCAGTTGGAGCGGGGGGAGCTCGAGCTCGATTTCCTGTGTGAGCTCCCCGAGGAAGAGGCCGTCGAGATCCTCACCAGCCACAAAGGGGTGGGGATCAAGACGGCCTATATCGTTCTGGCCTTTGCGTGCGGCAAGGACTTGTGCGCCGTCGACACGCACGTCCACCGGATCCTCAGGCGTATGGGGGTGGTCGACGAACGGTGTGGACGGGAGAAGGCCCACATAGAGCTGGCCGTCCTGATCCCGAAGGGCAAGGCCAGGTCGTTCCACGTGAACCTGATCGACTTCGGGAAGACGATCTGCACGGCCAGGAAGCCGGACTGCAAGGTGTGTCCGCTTCGGCGCCAGTGCCAGTATTTCAATGAGACGCAGGGGGCCTGAGCGGCGCCCGATCGGATACACCGGGAACCTACGAGCCACACGGGAAAGGGGATGGGCCAGCGCGAATCGCGGCCTGTCCCCTTCCTGCGTTCAGACAGGATCGGCGGTCCCCTCGAGGTGGGCGCGTACGGCTTCGGCGGCCCTGTGGCCGCTTAGCACGGCGCTTTCCACGGTGGCGGGGAGTCCGGTGTCGGTCCAGTCACCGGACAGGAAGAGCCCGGGGAGCGACGTGTGGTGGTGGGGGGGCGTAATGCCAGGGGGAAGCGATGAGGTCGCCAGCGGCTGCCGAACCACCCGACTTCTGAGCAGCCGGGCCCGGGCGGCCCGGCTGCAGACGCGCTCGAGATCGTTGAGGGCCTCCGTCGCGAGTACATCACGAGACTGCTCGCTGAGCGCGTCCGCGGCGCTGGCCACGAGGGTGACCAGGTAGGGGGGACCTGCATTCTTGCGGTGGTGGAGGACGCATCGGTCGAAGGCCCAATCCATTGTCGTACCCAGCATCCCGAGCATCGGCACGTCCAGGACCGGTCGGTCGAACCACAGGTTCACGGAAAGGATGGGAGAGGGTCGATAGCTACGGAGGGATGCCTGGAGGCCCTTGAGCGAAGGGGGCAGGATCGGCCGGAGATCGCGC
>JASLMQ010000762.1 GCA_030746455.1 Candidatus Latescibacterota bacterium | reverse complement strand
GCCGAGATGAGGTTGTAGTGCTCCTCGCCGCTCTTGTCGTAGACAAGGGACTTCTTTCCCAGGACGTCCTTCGTGGCCTCGTGCGTCAGGCAATCCGCGCCGGCCGACCGGACGGACGCAACAGCCATCTCGAGGATGTTGAGGCCTCGTCGGGCATCCCCCTCGCTTACCTGGGCGATCAGGTCCAGGGCCTCCGGTTCCGCCTCGATCCCCGCAATTCCCCTATCGGAATCGCCCAGGGCCTGGTCGAGCACGGCCCGGATGTGATCCGTCCCCAGGGGGTTGAGCACGAAGACCTGAGATCGCGACAGCAGGGGGGCGTTGACCTCGAAGGAGGGATTCTCGGTGGTGGCTCCGATGAGGATGATGGTCCCGTCTTCGACGTGGGGCAGGAAGGCGTCCTGCTGCGCCCGATTGAAGCGGTGGATCTCGTCCACGAAGAAGATGGTGCGATGACCCATGCGTCTTTCCTGCTTCGCGTGGGCGACGATCTCGCGCACCTCCTTGACCCCGGAGGTGACGGCACTGAACGCGACGAATCGGCTCTGCGTGGATTCGGCGACCAGGCGGGCGAGTGTGGTCTTGCCGGATCCAGGCGGACCCCAGAAGATGATGGAGGGGATCTGGTCGCTTTCGAGAAGCCGTCGAAAGGGCGCCCCGGGGGCGACCAGGTGGTCCTGGCCCTGTACGTGGTCCAGGCTGCGGGGCCTCATGCGGTCGGCAAGGGGCGCCTCGGGAGAGAGGGCGTCGAAGAGGTCGTCGGTGGTCACGATGGTTGCCAGGGCGGAGGGGAATCATCTGAGGGACGGTCGGTTTCACCGTCATCCCAATCGGGATCGATGGGTCCGATGTGATCGGGCAGGTAGGGCTCGAGGCGTCCGAACAGGTCCTCGCGGCGCGAGGTCGTCTCGCGAGGCGGAAGACCGGCCTGGCGGTTGAGGATGCCTTCGACCTCCTCGAGCACCGAGCGCCGGATCCCCGGGGGGATCTCCTTCATTCGGTTCATCGCGGCGATGACTTCGGTCAGCTCGTCGCCCTTGAGGCGGTCGAGTATCCTGGCGGCCCGGTCGGGACCGAGGGCGATGAGGAGAACGGCGATCTTTTCGGTTTCCGTAAGGTCCATGGCATAAATCTCAAAGAGTCAACATCTTACCACAGATGAGCACAGATGGGCACCGATTGGGATGCGGGGAGGGCTGGGGATCGGCGGCCCGAGCCAGATCCGGGTGGCACTGACCCGTGGGACCACGACAACCGTTGGTTCAGCTCAGGTGCGGGTTCTGCTCTGTCCCCCCGAGCACAAGCTCCCTACTGGCACGCAGTCGCCGAGCTCTGGCACCCACTCATCCGTGTCTATCCGTGTTCATCCGTGGTAAGGTCTTGATATTTGGGTCTAGGCGAGGAAGGGCTCACCCGTGCGGCGGAGCTCCTTGGTCACCGCAAGCTGCACGGTGACATACGCGGTTTCGCGACTCCTCCCCCGCCCGTTCATGAACGCTGCGGCGAACCCGGGGCGCGCATCGGCAATGGTCCCAACGATGAGGTTGGCGTGCTCGACGGTGGTGTCGTAGCGGTCGACGATCAGGCTCACCATTTCGGCCCAGGCGATCTTCACGGCCTCTTCCCAGCCGTGACCCCTCCCGCTGGTGAGGTACTCCTCCGCGTTCTCCACGACGGTCGTCTTTTCCACGACGGGGCTGCTGGTGGGGAAGCCGGGCGACCTGTCCACCTTGATCGTGACGTCGGCGTCGATCTCCACACCCGTTGCCGTGAGCTCGCCGTCTCCCATCCGGGCGTGGACGTCGCAGATGTAGAGCAGTCCCCCGGGCTTCTGGGCTCGGATGTGAAGGGTGCTGCCGGGACAGACCGAGTTGAAGTCCATGTTGCCGCCGTGGTCCATCTGGTACGGGGCGACGGACTCGAGGTGCACGTAGCCGACCATCGGCCGGATGGGGACAACGAAGTCGGGCGGGAAGTGGACGAGCCCGTCGCGGACGGGTGCGAGGAGGCGCACGCTGCCCCAGTGGGGCCCACCGTTTCGGTAGAACCCGTACGGGCCTGGTTCCACGTCGATGATCTCGATGGACACCCAGTCGCCAGGCTCGATGCCCTCGATCAGGAAGGGCCCGCCCGGACGCGAATGCCTGCGCGTCTTGACGTCCATGACCATTCCTGCCTTCAGCTCGCCATCGAGTCCGAGGTCCTGGTCGTGCCCGCCTACGGATTCGATGACGACGGTCTCGCCCAGCTCGATCGTGCCCCGGATCTCGCCGACCTCCGGGTCGTCCGGGCCGGTGTAGTACGGCGTTCGGGTGAAGCGTCGCATGTGCGCATCCTCCAGGAACGGCCGAGATGACGGTGTCCTGGCTCCACAAACGATGTGTGGGAGCAGGGTCAAGAGAGGGACCTTGGACCGGCGGAAAAGTACGCGAGAAGAACGGGGGGGTCAAGGAGAAAGGGGATTGGCGGAATAACCTTGTCAGATATCCGAGAACCGTTATTTTTGTCGTCGCGGAGAGCCAAACTTCGGAACTACGAAAGGCGTCCCGGCTGGTTTTGACAACCTGTAGCACTGGTACCTTTGCAGCCGGCCGGGGCAGGCTCCAAGACGCGAACACAACAAAGGAGGCCGCGGAGACCGGTGGTGGCTCCGGATTCGGAGGATGGTAATTGAGCCATATGAGTCGCACAAGTGGAGGATAGATGACAGAGGATGATAGGAGAGAGCTGTACGGCTGGGCGGAGGTCGATCCCGAAGGCCCGGTCGTGGCAGGGGAGACGGGAACGTGGCGGATCACTTATCACGCCGGGCGCTACGGCGTGGACGACGGCGGGGCGATAAAGGTGGCCTGGCGCGACGTGAGCGATTGGGAGCCGCCGCAGTTCACCGATCCCGGTGCGCCGGCCTACGCATCGGTTGCGACGACGGGACCCTCATCGCTTCGCGCGACCTTCGAGCGGAACCGGTACATCCGACCCTGGAGGCGATGCGTGACGATCGACGTGTTCGACGATTCGCTGTCGGACGGTGACACGGTCACGCTCACACTTGGAGACCGATCCGGCGGAAGCTCCGGCATCCGGGTGCAGACGTTCTGCAAGGACGCCTTCGAGTTCCGCGTGGCCGTGGACTGGTGTGGGACCTGGGTCTACGAGCGGGTTCCATCGCCGGAGGTGTCTATCGTGAGCGGTCCGCCGCATCGGCTGGTGGTCCTCACGCCCTCGGAGACCGCTGTGGGCCAGGAGGCGTGGGTGGGCGTGAAGGCGGAGGACCTGTGGGGCAATCCCTGCCGCGAATACGACGGGAGCGTGCGGATCGCCGCGGGGGGCCTCGAGGGCCTACCAGAGACTTACCGGTTTGGCCCCGAGGACCGTGGCGTGCGTCGGTTCGAAGGGGTGAAGGCGCCGGGCGCAGGCGTCTACCGGGTGCGTGCAGAGGATGGGGCACGCGAGATGTCCGCAGAGGGGAACCCGATGGTCTGCGTGGACGCCAGAGGGGAGTACAAGCCCTTCTGGGGCGATCTCCACGGCCAGAGCGAGGAAACGGTGGGGACCAACCCGGTGTCGGCTTACTTCCAGTTCGCACGAGAATCGGCAATGGTCGATTTCGTCGGGCATCAGGGGAATGACTTCCAGATCACGCGCGCCGTGTGGGAGGAGATCAAGAAACAGGCGAACACCCAGCACGATCCGGGACGGTTCGTGACCTTCGCGGGCTACGAGTGGTCGGGCAACACCCCGGTGGGCGGGGACCGGAACGTCTACTTCCTCGGAGACGATGGTCCGCTGCACCGCTCGAGTCACGTGCTGATTCCGGACGAGCCCGACAGGGACACCGACTGCCTCCACGTGACCGAGCTGTTCGAGGCCCTGAGGGGAATCGACGCGCTGGCGATCCCCCACGTGGGGGGGCGGTACGCGAACCTGACGTGGCACGATCCCGAGGTCGAGCCGGTGATCGAGGTCTACTCCGAGTGGGGCGAGTTCGAGTGGTTCCTCGAGGAGGCGCTGGCGAAGGGCCACAAGGTGGGGTTCACCGCGGGGAGCGACGACCACAAGGGACGGCCCGGTGCGGGGCACTGCGGCGGCGGATCGTTCGGGGTCTACGGGGGGCTCACGTGCATCCTGGCGCGAGAGCTGACGCGGGCAGGATTGTTCGAGGCGCTGAAGGTCCGGCGGTGCTATGGGACGACCGGGCAGCGGATCGTGCTCGACGTGCGAGCCGACGGCCATCCGATGGGATCGGAGTTCGACGCGACGGAGCCGCCCGAGATCTCCGTGCGGGTCGTCGGGACGGCTCCGATCGAGCGGATCGACGTGTTCCGCGGAGCGGAGCCGGTGTATCGATACCCGGCGGAGATCGATAGGGACGACCAACGGGTCCGGGTGGCGTGGTCGGGCCAAAGGATCCGGGCGCGGAACAGATTGGTGCGATGGGACGGATCGCTGAGTCTGGACCGGGGCCGGATCGTGGAGGCCGAAGGCTACGCGTTCGATTCCGCGTCGGAGGGGATTCGGGAGGTGAGCGACCGATCGGTGTCGTGGACGTCCGTTACGACGGGCGATCCCGACGGGGTGGTGCTCACGCTCGACGCGCCGGACGATGCGACGATCGACTTCCGCACGGAGGTCGTGAACCGGTCGGTGTCACTGCAGGAGATCGCCGACGGACCCGTGCGGGTCGACGCCGGAGGCATCGAGGTCTGCGTCGTGTTCGAGCAGCTTCCCCGCGGGGTGGGAACAGAAGCCGAATTCACGTTCAGGGACAAGGACCCCGGCCCGGGTTGCCACCCGTACTGGGTGCGGGTGACCCAGACCGATGGGGCAAAGGCGTGGGCCAGTCCCGTTTACGTCAACATTTCGGATCCATCGTGATCTTACAGAACCGGCACTACGAAATCCGCGAAAGACGCGAAAACTGCAGGGACCCCCTGAGCCTGCCGTGGGCCTCCCGGCCGGAACTGGGAGGACGATGAAGAACGCTCCGAGCCAGGGCGACAGGATCGCTTCGCGGATCCCGTTCTTCTACGGATGGCTGATGCTGCCGGTCGTGACGGCGATCCAGGTGTCCACCTCGCCGGGGCAGACCTACGGCGTCTCGGTCTTCAATCCCCATTGGAGGGCCGATCTCGGGCTGTCGCACAGCGAGCTGAGCGGCGCCTATATGCTGGGTACGCTTCTCGCGTCGCTCCCGATGACGTACGTGGGATCGCTGATGGATCGCTACGGCTCTCGGAAGGTTCTGGCCGCCGTGGTGGCATCGTTCGGGCTGGTTTGCGCCGGCGTGTCACAGGTGGGCGGGCTGGTCACGTTATTCGTGGCCTTCCTGCTGCTGAGGATGCTGGGTCAGGGGGCCATAGGTCTCCTGGGGATGAACACCCTGGCGATGTGGTTCAACAGGAGGCTCGGATTCGCCAGCGGGATCTCGAGCCTGGGATTCACCGCCGCGATGGCGGCAATTCCCGCTCTGAACCTGTGGCTGATCGCCTCCTACGGATGGCGGCTGTCGTACATGATCCTGGGAGCGACCGTGTGGATCGTGGTGCTGCCGGTGCTGGGGGTGCTGTTCCGCGATCGTCCGGAGGATGTGGGCCAGAAGCCTGACGGCTTTCCCTGGGATCCGAGGTCCGAGCCGGGAGGCCACGATGCCGCCGGGAGAGGATCGAGGGAGGCGGGCCCTGTCGTAGAGGCGGGAGAGGCGGCGTTCGACCTCGCGGGTGCGATGCGCACGCGGGCCTACTGGATCGTGGCAGCGGCCTCGGCGGCGTGGTCGATGATCGTCACCGGGATCATGTTCCACATGGTCCAGCTCTTTCTGGACAGCGGGCTGACCGAGGGGGATGCCGCCGCGGCCTTCACCACCATCGCGATTTCGATGGCGGTGTCGCGCTTCGCGGGCGGGATCATGGCGGATCGGCTGCCCCTGAATGTCCTGCTGACCGTTGCGCTTGCCTGCTCGTCGGGCGCCACGGTCCTCCTGGTCCGTATGTCGTCGTTCTGGTCCGCCCAGGTCTTCGCCGCCGTGCGGGGGGCCTCCAGCGGTATGATGATGGCCGTGAGCACGACCCTCTGGGTCCGGTACTACGGCAGGAGCCATCTTGGTAGGATTCGTGGTTCATTGACGACGATCGGGGTCGCGGCGTCGAGCCTGGGGCCCTTCGTGATGGGATACGCGCACGATGTATTCGGCCGGTTCGACGAGGCCCTGTGGGTCTTCGTAGCTGTCTTTGGGGTGATCGCGGCCTTCGGGCTCTTCGCGACACCACCCCAATCACGCGGCCATACGGGCTGCGCCTAACGGGCCGCGACACCGTCACCACGAAAAACGCGAAAAACGCGAACGAGTAGGGGCGCACTGCCGTGCGCCCCTACTGCCGTGCGCCCCTACTGCCGTACGCCTCTGCGCAAGGTACTCCACCCGTTTCGGCCTAGAGCAACGGACGGAGGCGCTCGACGAAGGCCTCGCAGACGGAGCGGTTGTCCATATCGGGATGGGGACCCGACATGTGTGTGACGAACCCGTCGAAGCCGATGGTCTTGAGGGCGCCGAAGACGTCATCGAAGTCCACGCCGTCCGGATCGCCGGGCAGGACGGGCACGCTCTCGCCGTCCACCATCTTGTAGTTCTGCACGCAGACGGTGAAGATCTTCTCCGAGAGGGCTTCAACGGCGCTGCTGCCCTGGATCTCCGCGCTCTGCATCAGCAGGTGGGAGGCCTCGAAGTTGAGCCCGAAGTTGGCCCGGTCCACCTTTTCGAACAGGGCCTGGCAGCGGGGCACGGTGTCGTGGAGCGTGTTGTTGTGAAGCTGTGGGGCAACGCGCACATCGCGCTCGGCGGCGTAGTCGCACAGTCGCTGGATCCACGGGATCTCGGTCTCTTCGCGGACCGAGGGCTGGATGTGTCGGCAGCCGAGCTGTAGCACGTGGTCGACAAGACGGCACTGGGCATCGCAGACCTCCTCATCACCCACGGCGCCGCACATGGCGAAGGAGCAGACCATGCCGTTCTGCTTCAGCGCGCTCGCGATCCGGCCCACGTCCTCGGCCGGCGTGGTGGGGTCGAGCTGGCCCAATCGGAGGGTGATGCCGTCGTAGCCGACCGACTTCGCGAACTCGATGAAGGCCTGCGGGTCGAGCTCGAACTGATCTCGGGTCCCGGGTACGGTGAACATCCGGGCGGACAGACAGAGCTGCATCTCGGGTTCCTCCTTTCGGGGGATCGTGCAGAAAACGAAGGGCTCAGAGGTAATCCTCCGAGCCCTTCGCTGGTTCTCGACATGACGTCGGTCAGTTGGCGGAGTAGGCGATCAGCTTCTTCTTCTTCACGTGAAAGACGCAGCCCGTCACGTCGTCCACTTTGTACTTCGGCTTCCTGTCGTCGAGCAGAACCTGGTAGTCGACCTTGCCGGTGTCCAGGTTCACGTCGAAGATGCCTGGACCGCTTACAGATTGACCGTTGTGCCTCCCACCGTCACAGTGCCCGAGACCTGAGGAACGCCGCCGCTCAGGCTGACGGTGACATCGAGGTTGAGCGTTCCTTTGTACTTGCCCGAGAAGGCCAGGTTCCCCTTCTGCGTAAAGTTGAACGTGAGGCCCGCGAGCGGGTTGGTGGGATCGACGGTCGTCGGCGTGCTCATGGTCAGGTCGAAATCGACCGTTCCCCCCATAAAGATCTGGCCGTCATCCGAGAAGTCGATGAACTCGAGACTGGCATCGAGCTTCTGGGAGGTGCCGGTGATCTCGTAGGAGCCGCTCTTGATGGTGACGGTGCCCGAATTCTGCCCGTTGATGACCTTGTTGCTCACGGTCTTCGTCAAGGCGGGCTTTGTGGCCGCGGCGGCCATCACCCTGCCCAGGGCGCCGTAGAGAGAGCTGGACACCTCGGTCATCACCGCAGGGGCATTGGACGAGGTGATGGTTGTGTTCGCGCCCGGATGGTCGGGTACGGATGCATCTCCGCTCGGGCCCGTGGCGTCGTCGCCGCCGCACGCGGCGAGGACGAAAAGCGTTACAACCAGTGCTGAGGAAACCAGGTGCTTGAGACGGGGCTGCAAGTACATCGGTGTATCTCCTTTCCGTGAATCGAGTTAGCGCTGAGGACTCACGGCCCAGTTGCCCGACGGACTCGCTGATTCCAAGCGCCGATCAACGTGCATGTTCCCCGACAGTGCGGATCTGAATGGCCGTAAATATACGCCTAATGACGCCAATTGCAAGTCCTTCTAGTGTTATGTCCCTTAAATGTCTTTACTAATCCATGGCCCTGTCGTATATTCTCTCTGGACCCTTTGGAAAGGAGAGAACTATGCGCCG
>JASLMQ010000761.1 GCA_030746455.1 Candidatus Latescibacterota bacterium | reverse complement strand
ACTCCCAGGGCACCTCTCTGTCGCATTTCCAGGCCGGCGGCGTAGCGGAGGAGGTCCACGATCGTACGGGCTGGCCCGCTCTCGATGTCCCTCCGGTCGAGGACCGTGACACTGCGGGTCAGCTCAGAGAACGTGGACGGGATTCGGCTTGCCGTAACGATCAACTCGGGCAGCTCATAGTCGGCTCCCTCTTCTGCGTAGGACGTATGGACAGACATCCAGGCGCACAGGGCGAGGGTCAATGCGCCTATCGCCAAGATGAGCGACAAAGTACGAGCTGTAGGAGGGCTATCTGACGCCATTAGGTCACTCCGGTATGCTTGCTCCGCCGACGCGTGCGTGCCTCACTCAGGGCAGAGGGGGCTGGACTCGAATGACTTGGTTCCCCTCCCCGTTCCCATCGGGAGCCGCGCGCGGACCCCGAACTAGACTCACCCAACCGAATCCTGGTCTTGAGAGGAGGATTCTTATGGTGGAATATAGGACTATCGCGGTCGTCGGTGCAACCGGATCTCAGGTCAGTCGGCTGCTATGGGCGTTTCGACCCACCTCCGGTCTGGCGCGTTCGGCGACTCCAGCTCTCTCCGCAGCTGCCGCTCCGTCTCCCTCAACTGGGTCTCTATCGACCGGCGTTTGTCGTCGCGGAGCACCATATCCTCCCGGTAGCGCCTAAGGAAATAGTCGATGGTCTCCACGCGGATCTTGATCGATCCCGCGGGCCTGTTCTCGTCGATATCCTTGAACGCGAAGTATGGCGTGCCGGACTTCTCCACGATCTCCTCCACAACGGCGTAGATCGGGGCGTCGTGTCCGCATTTGAAGCTGGAGAGCTCCAGGGCCACGAGGTTGGGGTGACGGGCGGCGTACTTGGCCGCCCAGATCTTCCTGGACGTGTTCTCGCTGTATGAGTTCTTCCACACATCCTGGATCGACATCCCGAATCCCACAACGCCAAGCGGCTCGTCCGTTCTCGAGCACCTGGGACGATCGCCGTGCTCCCTCACGTATGCGTCATACTCCTCACCGAAGAGCTGCTGCATAACATCTTCGTCCGTGGGTAGGGAGTCCTGGGTGAACACCGGATACCCGAGCTTCTGAAATTCGCCCAGGATGTCGTGGTTGATCCCGGGGTCATTCTGGTAGGGCCGTCCCAGCACGACGATGCCGATACGCCGATCGTGATCCAGCATATCGAGCGTCTTCCTGCCTTCACGCCGCAGCGCCTCATCGTAGGCCTCCAAGGCCCTGTAGGCCTCCCGCACCGCCAGGGCGTTCTCCCTTTGCGACAATCCCAGAACGTCCTTGAAGGCCTCGAGCATCTGCCGTTCGAACAGGAAAGGCTTGCCTGGATTCACGAAGGTGTTCAGGAAGGCCACGCCCAACTGCGCGAACAGGTCCCCCTCCTTCACGAATGCCGCCTTCACGGCCTCAGGCGTGGTCGCCACGGTGGGACATGTCCGACTGTCCTGGGTGTTCACGAGATCCGAGAGCAGATCGTCGATCATCGGGAAGAAGATGAGGTCCAGCGGGCGCTTCTTGTGGTGCACGTACAGCAGGTTGTGGATATGGGGGATGCAGGTCTTGCTGGGGAAGCAGGGATCGATGGATCCGCGCTTGGCGCCATCCTTGTAGAGCCGCTCGCTGGTGAAATCCGAGTAGACCAGGTTCCGCGGGCCAATGCCGAGAGATTCGAAATAGGCACTGAATAGCGGGTTGCTCGAATACAGGTTCAGCGCCCGTGGGATGCCGATGCGGATCCGGTCCCTGGCACGCATCCTGGCCACGCGCACCCGGGTCGCCTTCCTTAGGGCGTACCTGGTGATAGGGTCGGCGACAGCAGCCGGCTTGAGGGACCGCCACACCGCCCGGGCCGAAAGCTCCGCGAGGTTCGGGTTGGCCGCCTTGACCGCGTCGAGATCCTTCTTGATCTCACTCATGTCCTCAACATCTTCCACCAGGCCCTTCTCGCAGGCGTTGCCGACGATCAGGCGCCTTGTGCCATACGGTAGAGGGACCTTGGATTCCCCGACGACCGTGTCACCGACCGCATCTCCCGATACGTTGACGTCGATGAACGTCCGCAGGCACTCGTTCTTGCAGAAGTTGCAGCGGGTGGCCTCGCTGCGGTGCGTGTCGTAGGAGATCCCCTCGACCCGGTCCAGCCCGATGAACGAGGTTCGTCGCCCGTTCTCCCACAGCCGGACGGCCTCGATCGCAGCGCCGATCGCACCGCTCTCGCCGCAGTGTTCGTGCACGACCACGCGAGGCTTCTCCACCTGGTCCCCGAAACGGGATTCGATGAAGTCCACCTGCGCCTTCACCGCCGCCAGATTGTGTTGGGTCCCTCCCTGCAGGATGAAGTTCCTTCCCAGCCTGGCCAGATTGGGCATCTGGGCGACGTAGAGCCAGATGTTCTTCGGCAGCACGGCGGCCAGCCCGGCCATGATCTCCTCGCGTCTCCATCCCTGTCGCTGGAAGTCCACGATGTCGGATTGCATGAAGACCGCGCACCCGTAGCCGAACGTGGGCATGGCCTGGGCGCCGAACGCCAGGTCCGCGTAGTCGGACACACCGTGGCCGAACCCTTCCGCCGTGCTCTGGAGGAAGTAGCCGTTTCCGGCCGAGCACTGAGTGTTGAGCTTGAAGTCCTTCACCTGGCGGTTCTTCAGGATCATGATCTTGATGTCCTGTCCGCCCACGTCGCAGATCACATCCACATCGTCGTAGAAGTGCAATGCCGATTCGGTGTGCGCCACGGTTTCGACGAGTGCGACGTCCGCGCTCAGCACGTCCTTCAGGATGTCCTTCGCGTAGCCCGTGGTAGCCACGCCGAGCACCTCGAGCGTGGCCCCCTGGGCTTCCACCTTATGCCGAAGCTGGCGGAACATGTCTTTGGTGTCTTCGATCGGGTTCCCCTTGGAGAGTTGATAGGCCTTCACGAGGACGTTACGCTCTCCGTCGAGCAGCACGGCCTTGGTGGAGGTGGAGCCGCCGTCGACACCAACGAACGCCTCCACGATCTGCTCTCGCTCGAAGCTGGCCTCGACGAACGGCGTCCGGGCATAGCGTGTCCGGAACGACTCGAGCTCTTCCGCGTCTTCCGATAGTCCCTTGCCGCCGGATTGCACCTTCTCCTCCAACCGGCCGACATCGATGTAGTGGGCAAGCCCCTGGGTGCCCGCGTAGAGGCCGACTTCCGCCTCCTCTTGTCGGCCGAACTCGACCGCGCCGAGCGCGGCATAGTACTGCGCGTCTTCGGGCACCGAGACCAGGTCCCGGGGGGGCACGTCCTCGGGCAGGGGGAAGTCGCGCTCCTCCCACACCTTCGGGATGTTGGCCTTCCAGGCCTCGACCATACCCCGGATGAAGGTGTTGGGCCCGCCCAACAGCAAGACGTGGGGTCGCAGGGTGTGTCCCCTCGTGAGCACGGACAGGTTCTGACCGACGATCGCCTCGAAGAGGGAGGCCATCAGCTCCTCCTGGGGCACGCCCATCTTCTGAAGGCTGTTGATGTCCGTTTCGGCGAACACGCCGCACTTGCCGGCCACGGGATGCAGCTTGATGCCGTCGTAGCCCTGGCTGCAAAGGTCTGACGCCGGGATCTTGAGCTTCGCGCCGATCTTGTCGATCACCGCCCCCGTTCCACCGGCACACTTGTCGTTCATGCTCGGGATCTTCTTCTTTCTGCCGGCGTCGGGATCCTCCTTGAAGATGATGATCTTGGCGTCCTGCCCCCCCAGCTCGATCACGGAGCCGACCTCCGGGTGCAGTTTCTCCACCGCGAGCGAGACGGCGTTGACCTCCTGCACGAACTTCGCACCCACCAGCGGCCCGATTGCCGCGCCCCCGGAGCCGGTGATGAAGATCCGGCTTCGGTCCGCTGTCGGTCCGAGCTGTACTTCGATG
>JASLMQ010000760.1 GCA_030746455.1 Candidatus Latescibacterota bacterium | reverse complement strand
GGCCGAGGAGGTCGGGCAATCGGGACTCGACTGGATCGAGGCGTTCTCGCCCGCGCCGGACACGGATATGACCGTGGCGGAGGCGCGGGAGCTCTGGGCCGGTAAGGTGCTGCTCATCAACTTCCCCTCGGCGGTTCACCTGGAGCCTCCGGAGGGCATCGAGACCGTCACCAGGCAGATGCTCAAGGAGTCGGCGCCGGGAGACCGGTTCATCATCGGCATCACCGAGAACGTGCCCGAGAACCGGTGGCGCGAGAGCTTTTCCACCATCCTGAAGACGGTGAATCGGTTTGGCAAACTGCCAATCCAGGTGGGCGACCTCTAGCGGAGAGGGGACGGTGTTGAGATGGCTGTGAAGCAAGCACGAGCGGCTAGGCACACGGCGACGTTTTATGTTTCGCCGAGCGGGGGACGACCGCTGGTCGGGCACGCGGCCCTCACCGAATCGTCGGGGGACCGATGGGCCCTTCGCGACGGTGGAGGCAGCGCAGCGGGCGGTCCGTCGGATGAAGGGTCGGTCTGAGCTGAAGCGGCCCGTCGAGATCTGTCTGCGCGGGGGCGTGTACGAGCTCGAGAGACCGATCCGGTTCTCACCGCGTGACTCGGGGAGCCGTGGCACCGACCAGCTTCGCCTGGCGAATCCGTGGGGCGAGTGCGCGGTCACCTATATAGGATACGACGGCGAGACCCCCGTCCTGAGCGGCGGACGCCGGATTACGGGATGGCGGCGCGAGGAGCACAACGGAACCGCGGTGTGGGTGACCGTGCTTCCCGAGGTGAAGCGCGGCGCGTGGTCGTTCCGTCAGCTCTGGGTGAACGGGCAGCGCCGCCATCGCACCTGTCTCCCCCGCGAGGGGTTCTACCGCGTGGACCGACTGGCCAGAAAACCCAGGCACCGGGGGAACCTGTGGTCGAACGGGGACGATCGCTTCGTGTACGCAGGGGACGACCTGTCACCCGAGTGGAAGAACCTGGACGACGTGGAGGTGGTGGTTCATAACTACTGGGTGGACTCGCGGATGCGGATCGACCGGATCGACCCGCGGAGACGTGTGGTGAGATTCGACCGCGCATGCCGGACCCAGCTGCTGGACGACAGGGCCAGCAATGGGGTGAGGGAGGGCGCGTGCTACCGTGTGGAGAACGTCTTCGAGGCCCTCGGTCGGCCCGGCGAGTGGTACCTGGACCGGCCTACCGGGACCCTGACCTATGTGCCGATGCCGGGAGAGGATCCCGAGACGGCAGAGGCGATCGCCCCGCGGCTGGATCAGGTCCTGATCATCGAGGGCGAGTCGCTGGAGGACAGGCCCGTTGAGGGGATCACCTTCTCGGGCATCACCTTCGCCCACACCGAGTGGTGTTTTCCCGAGGACGTCTCGGCTTCGAACCAGGCCGCAAACGAGGTCCCCGGCGCGGTCTGCATTCGCCACGCGGCGCGGATCCGGATGGAGAACTGCACCGTTGCCCACGTGGGGGGCTACGGGATCGAGTGCGCAGAGGCGACGCGGGATGTCGAGGTGGTGGGCTGCCGCATCAGCGATCTGGGAGCAGGCGGCGTCAAGGTGTGGCACGGATGCGCGCGGACGCTGATCTCGGACAACGAGATTGGTGACGACGGCCATATCTATCACGCCGGAGTGGGCGTTCTCATCGGGCAGTGCAACGGCAACCGCGTCCTGCACAACCACGTTCACGGCTTCGACTACACCGGCATCTCGGTCGGGTGGCACTGGGGATACGACGAGGGGAATGCCTACGGGAACATCTTGGAACACAACCACATCCACCACATCGGTCGGGGACAGCTGTCGGATATGGCGGGCATCTACACCCTCGGCGTGCAGCCCGGGTCGCGGATTCGGCACAATGTGATTCACGATGTGTGGAGCCGGACCTACGGAGGCTGGGGCATCTATCCCGACGAAGGGAGCAGCCACCTGCTGATCGAGAACAACCTGGCCTACCGCACCAAGTCCGGGGGGTTCCACCAGCACTACGGGCGGGAGAACATGGTCCGGAACAACATCTTCGCGCTGGGTCGTGACAGCCAGCTGAACCGGTCGAGGATCGAGGGCCACGAGTCGTTCACATTCGAGCGCAACCTGGTCTACCTGACCGAAGGAGAGGTGTGGGCGGGCGGATGGACGGAGAACCGCGCCACGGTGCGCGACAATCTATACTTTGATCCTGGGCGAAAGAGGCTTAAATTCGGGGAAATGACGTTCAGGCAGTGGCAGAAGCGGGGGCTGGACCGGGGGAGCCTCATCGAGGATCCCGGGCTCCGGAACCCCGAGGCGGGCGACTTTCGTCTGAAGAGGGGATCGCCGGCGGTCGGCATCGGCTTCGTCGAGTTCGACACGTCCGACGTCGGGCCGAAGGATTCTGGCTGAAAGGGGAAATTCACACCACGAAGGGCACGAAGACCACGAAGAAGGACAGAAACAGGACAGGAGGGGGAACACTCCAGCGGAGGAGTCGGCGATGGCGGCACAAGGGAAGCGGATCGGATTCGTGGACTACAACGTGGACAACTTCCACGCCAACACGTACCTTCGGCTTATGAGGGAGGATCTGGAGGGCCGGGGATACACGGTGGCGGGCTGTACGGGCACGCGGGCGAAGGCGAGCCAGGCCTGGGCGGAGGAGAACGGAGTCCCGTATTTCAAGAACGCGGAGAAGCTGAACGAGGCGGTGGACTTCTACATGGTCCTGGCGCCGTCGAACCCCGAGGTGCATCTGGAGCTCTGTCGGAGCATCTTCCGCTACGGCAAGGCCACGTACGTCGACAAGACGTTCGCTCCAGACCTACGCACGGCGAAGCAGATCTTTGCGCTCGCCGACCGGCACCGGGTGCCGATGCAGACCACGTCCGCCCTGAGGTACACGAACGTCCAGGACTACGTGCGGGAGGTGGGCGCCAGGAACGTCAGGCACATGGTAACGTGGGCCGGGGGCGGGTCCTTTGGGGAGTATGCGATACACCCCCTGGAGATGGCGATCAGCTGCATGGGATCCGCCGTGAAACGGCTGATGCGGCGAGGGACGGGAAAGCAGTCCCAGCTGCTTCTGGATTTCACCGGCGGTCGGACAGCGGTGGTCAACGTGTTCACGAAATCGAGCACGCCCTACTCGGGTTCGGTCACAACGCTGGAGGCGACCAAGTACCTTCCCGTGGAGGCGAGGACGATGTTCAGGGACACGGCGGCGGCCGTTCTGGACATGTTCGAAAGCGGCAGGGCCAATATCGACAGAAAGGAGAGCCTTATGATTCGTCGGATCCTGGACGTGGCCGGCCAGAAGCGGGCACTCAAGGGATTCGTCGCGGTCTGAAATCGGGAGTCGAATCCACTTCCAGGCGTGTCGGGTACGGGTTGGCCCCAAAGCGACAAGGCGGAACCACAGATGAGCACGGATG
>JASLMQ010000759.1 GCA_030746455.1 Candidatus Latescibacterota bacterium | reverse complement strand
GGACCCAGTTGAACTGGGTGAAGCCGCGATGATAGTTCTTGCCCGGCTTGAACTGATGGGGAAGGTCGCTGATCAGGCCGGTCACATAGCCATGTTCGTAGAGCCACTCGGCAATGGTCACGTCTTCGTGGAACAGCGGATGCCAGCCAGCGAGCTGCACCCGATCCCACTTCTGCGGGGCCCACAAGAAGGGGAAGACGGGGCGACCCGTGTAGAGCGTGCGACGAGCGGGCAGCGTCGGCAGCCCTTCGCCGAAGGCCGCGTCGAACCGTACGCCCTCCCCCGCTACGCGGTCGAGCCCGGGTGTCTGCACCGGGGAGTCGAGCCCGTAGCAGCTCAGGTGGTCCACCCGGTAGGTGTCACTGCAGAGCACGATCAGGTTCATCGGACATCTCGAGTCCTGCTTGGCTTCCCGGGGTTCCTGGGCACCCGACCCCGGAGCACCACCATCACCCCGTGGATAGGGATACCGGCGGCCGTCTCACAGGGGCGCGCCTTCCGCGTCCCTGTGAGGGCGTGGAGGCACCAATCCGGACTCCCGATGCCCCGGCGCTTCCACTGGGCCTGTCCGGTCGCGCAGCGGGATCCCTCCCCTTCCTACCTACCCCACCATGCCCCGGAACGCCTCCGCGTACTGTTTGAGCACACCGTCCGCGTCGGGGTTCGAGCCGACCTTGTGGATCACCTCGACCGAGAAGAAGCCGTCGAAACCCGCGCCATCAAGGAGCTTCAGGGGCGTGGCATGGTCGATCTCGCCCTCACCGAGGCCCACGTTGTCGAGCTTGCTGCCAGTCTCATCGTAGCGTCCGTCGTGAGCGTGGAGATGGGCGGTCAGGTGGCCGATGGTACCGAAGGTCTCGTCGGGCCGCTCCATGAAACGCTGCGGATGCATGAGGTCCCAGAGCACACGCAGGTTCGGGTGATCCACCTCCTCCACCACCGCGCGGACCTGCGCGGAGACGCACCACTCGTCGTGGGTCTCCATCATCACGGTCACGCCCTTCTCCGCAGCCTGGTCCATCACCTTCCGATATGCGTCGGCCGTCCGCATTACGATGCCCTTTAGCTGGCCTGAGCCCCTGGGCCCACCGAAAGTGCGGATCACGGGCGCGCCCAGGTCCGCGGCCAGGTCGATCGCGGCCCTCGCTTCCTCCAGGCTCTTGTCCAGCTCCGCCGGGTCCTCCGCCGCAAAGCGGGCGCCCGTGGCCACGCAGCAGATGGCCAGCCCCTCATCCTCGAACCGCTTGCGGAGCGCGGTCCGGTCGGCGGGAGCCATGTCCAGCTCGATCCCCGCGGCGTGGTCCCATCCCGTACGCGGCTCGAGGCCTTCGTAGCCGTGTCGTTTCATGCCCTCCACGATCTGATCGACACTCCAATCGGGGCAGACACTCGTCATCGTCGCCAGCTTGATCATCCGCAGTTCCTCCGTCTCGTTTGTCCGATCCTATCGCGTTTCGCAAAGCGTCGCATAACCTAATGCCATCGCCGTCGCCCCGCAAGCACATTCGAGAAGGACAGACCAAGGACCACAGACGACCGACGACAGACGACGGACCCTCCTCGGCCTAGGCTTCGGAGGGCAGGCGACGCCAATGGGCCGCCAGGCCGGTTCTGTAGTAGTCCGTGGTCTGTGGTCCGTGGTCCACTTTGCGTTTTCGCTTCTGCAGGCGTATCTTTGTGTCCGATCGGTCAGCCTTGAACAGGAGTCCTCCATACCATGCTCCCCGACATCCTTCCCATGCGCCCCTTCCTCCGCGAACTGGTCTGGGGGGGGCAGCGGCTCGAGACCCGCTACGGTAAGCCCCTTCCGCCGGGCAAGCCGATCGGCGAGTCGTGGGAAGTGTCCGCCTATCCGGGGATGTCGAGTGTGGTCACCAGCGGCCCACAGGCCCGCCGCCCTCTCGGGGACCTGGTTCGCGACCACGGAGAGGACCTGCTCGGCGCCCGGCTGCACGACCGCTCCGGAGGAGACTTTCCGCTCCTGATCAAGCTTCTGGATGCCCAGGACGATCTGTCCGTACAGGTCCATCCCGACGACCGATATGTCCTGGAACAGCGATTGGGCGACTGCGGTAAGTCGGAGGCCTGGTATATCCTGCACTCGGAGGGCGGACGGGTGTGTACCGGTCTCGAAGACGGGGTTGACGGAGCGGAGATGAGAGCGGCCATCCAGGAGGGACGGGTCGGTGAGGTCCTGCGCTTCCACGAGGTTCACGCGGGCGACGTGATCGCCATCCCTCCCGGCACGGTCCACGCGGTGTGTCGTGGTGTGATGCTCTACGAGATCCAGCAGCCGAGCGACCTGACCTTCCGGATCTACGACTACGATCGACCCGGTCCGGACGGCCGGCCCCGGGAGCTCCATACCGACAGGGCCCTCGACGTCATCGCCTTCGATACCGAGGCCCCCGCGCCCCGCCCCTGGCACGAGCTGCCGAACGCCACCGACAGCCGGGCCCTGCTCGCCGAGACCGAGTACTTCCGGCTCGAGCGCCACGGTCTCGCCGGGGCCTCATCAACGCTCGACTCGGGCGGCTCCTTCGCGGCCATCACGTTGCTTTCCGGCGAAGCCGAGCTGCGCGGCGGAAACGCCTCTCACCCCGCTTCGGCCGGCGACAGCTTCGTCATCCCTTCAAGCCGGGAGATCGAGATCGCCCGCCGTTCCGACGCCCGGCTCGAGTACCTCGTCGCATCGGTGCCGTGATCCCCGCTTCAGGCGGAGCGACGCAGGTGGGCCGGGCGCCAACGGGTGTGTCACAGACGCGTCCACCTATCCCGCCGGTAGCATCCCGTTCCCCAGCACCAAAGATGGTCGACCAGAATCGCCTGATCGCGGATCGCGTCAAGGGCTGGTGTCGCGACGCGCTGAGCTCGCGGTACGCGCAACGAGGCCTGCACTGCCGCACGGGCAATGCAGGCCTCTGTCATGCACCGGTCCCGGAGGGCTAGCGCCCCCTCGACTTCCTGGACCACGAATCGCGCAGCGGAAGCGTCCGGTTGAACACGAGCCTCTCCGGGCTCGAGTCCGAATCCACGCAGAAGTAGCCCAGACGCTCGAACTGGACGACCGATCCGGGCGCGCCATCCTTCAGGCTAGGCTCGACGAAGCAGACCGGCCGGACCTCGAGCGAATCCGGGTTGAGGTTGGCGATAAAATCATCCCCTTCATTCTCCGCGCGCGTCGGGTTCTCGGTCCGGAACAGGCGATCGAACAGCCGCACCTCGACCTCCAGCGCGTGCGCCGCCGACACCCAGTGCAGCGTCCCCCGCACCTTGCGGCCGTCTGGCGTGGATCCGCCGCGGCTTTCGGGGTCGAACGTACACCTTAATTCCACCACCTTGCCGGCTTCGTCCTTGATGACCTCGTTGCACGTGATGTAGCACGCGGCACGCAGCCGGACCTCGCGACCTGGGGCCAGCCGATGGAACTTCCTGGGCGGGTCCTCCATGAAGTCGTCCCGCTCGATGTAGATCACCCGCGAGAACGGCACCTCCCGCGTCCCGGCGGACGGGTCCTCCGGATTGACCACCGCCTCGAAGGTCTCCTCCTCGCCCTCGGGGTAGTTCTCGATCTCCACCCGCAGGGGATCGATCACGCCCATCACGCGGGGCGCGTGCCGGTTCAGGTGCTCGCGAATGTAGAACTCCAGCAGGTCGATCTCCGCCGTCGTCTCGCGCTTCACCACGCCGACCCGCCTGATGAACCCTCGGATCGCCTCTGAAGGAACCCCACGGCGCCGCAACCCCGAGAGCGTGGGCATCCGCGGATCGTCCCACCCCTTCACGTGCCCTTGCTCAACCAGGCGCCTCAGCATCCGCTTGCTCAGCACCGTGTAGCTCAGGTTCAGTGGGGGGAACTCGATCTGGCGCGAGGGGAAGATCTCCAACTCCCGGATGAACCAATCGTACAGGGGCCGATGGTCTTCGTACTCCTGGGTGCAGAGCGAGTGTGTGACCCCCTCGATCGAATCGGATTGGCCGTGCGCGAAATCGTACATCGGGTAGATGCACCAGGCATCGCCCGTCCGGTGGTGCGTCGCGTGGAGGATCCGGTACATC
>JASLMQ010000758.1 GCA_030746455.1 Candidatus Latescibacterota bacterium | reverse complement strand
AGGTTGCGCTCTACCAGCTGAGCTATTCCCGCCCTCACAAATCGGAACGCCGTAACTTACACAATGTGGTTCGGGTTGTCAAGCCCAAACTTCGTGACATATTTGGCTGATTATCAGGGGGTTACTTCGGTTCGGGCTCCTAGGCATCCCCGGCGGGCCCGGTGTTGACTTCCGGCCACACCATGTTCTTTCCGGCCTCCTTCGCCTTGTAGACGGCCCGGTCTGCCGCATCGATGATCTGCGCCTGGCTGACCATGCCTTTCGTGAGCGTCCCCACACCCAGGCTGAGGGTGACGGAGCTCTTCAGGTCGGAGTTCTCCTGTGCCTCGGCGAGACCCGTGTGGATCCTCTCGGCGAGCGAAAGCGCGGTGTCTCCGTCGGTATGGGGCAGCACAATCACGAACTCCTCGCCCCCGTAGCGGACCGGGAAGTCCACCTCGCGCAGGTGATTCCGGATGAAGCCTCCGATGTGGGCCAGGACCCGATCCCCCTCGGCATGCCCGTAGGTGTCGTTGATGTTCTTGAAGGAGTCGATGTCGATGAACAAGGCGGAAAGCGGGAGGTCGTAGCGTCTGGCCCTCTGGAACTCCTCGCGGAGCCTCGCGTCGAGGATGTTCCTTGAGTAGAGCCCTGTCAGGTTGTCGTACAACGCGGCGTTCACTAGGTCCCGGAGGGACGACTTCTTCAGGAGGCAGAAGTCGTCGATGGACGTGGCCAGGACCTCGCCGCCGTCTCCCGACAGGAGATCGAGAAGCGCGACGACCGCATGAAGCTCGCGGCCCAGCTTCTCCTCGAGCTCCTTTTTGTGTCTGCCCAGGAGCTCTTCTACGGCGGTCAGGTCGATGCCCGTGACGCTCGAGGGGAGGCCGAGGAGGTACTCTCCCTCAGACCGCGAGGAGGATGAGGCGATCTGTTCGAGGATTTCGTCTATGATCGTGACGGAAAGGGGACTCATCGCAACCCGGATTCATCTGTTCGCGTCGGACGTAGCGCGCTGTTTCGCTCGGCGCTCTCATACGTGGATTGCGCCCATGCACGCGTAATTCGGAGGGAACTCAACGGAAAACAGGGATCGGCACCGGAAAAGTCAACGGTTTTGTTGGCAGGGCGATCCCATTGGTGATCGATGTCTGTAGAGAGGATTGATTTGACAAATCGCCCATCAAAAGATATACTCTTGAAGCCCCTTAGATGATCAGTTGTCCTAATAGTCTGCGGCCGTCTCGAAAAGGCGTTGCTTACTCGCGACTCAGAATCGCCGGAACGAGGCGGGGCCCTCTGCGTCTTACGAGTGATACTATGGAGATCCCAGCTACATTGGACACCGTGCGATACGCATTGGCCATCGATATCGGCGGCACCTTCACCGATCTCGTGGTGCTCGACGCCGAATCGGGCGAGCTTGCCGTGGCCAAGATCCTGACCACCTACCCCGATCCTTCAGACGGGGTCTTGGCCGGTGTGAGGTCACTTGTCGAAGGGAGAGGCCCGGAGGGCTCGGCCATCGGGCGGACCATCCACGGGACCACGCTGGTGACCAACACGCTTATCGAGCGCAAGGGCGCGCGGACGGCCCTCCTGACCTCCGAGGGTTTTCGGGACGCCCTGGAGATCGGCCGCGAGGGGCGCTACGACATCTACGACCTTTTCCTCGAGCTTCCGGCGCCTCTGGTCGAACGCCGCCTCCGGATGGAGGTGCCCGAACGGATCAACGTTCGGGGCGAGACGCTCAGGCCGTTGGACGAGGAGGCCCTGCGGCAAGTGTGCTCCGAGCTTCAGGGTGAGGGCATCGAGTCCGTAGCGGTATCGTTCATCCATTCCTACATCAATCCGAGTCACGAGCAACGGGCGGCCGAGGTTCTGGGTGAGGTGCTGGGTGACGCAGCCGTCTCGGTCTCTCACCGGATCGCGCCGGAGATGCGCGAATATGAACGGACGTCCACGACGGTGGCGAATGCGTATGTCCAGCCACTGGTTGCGCGCTACCTGGTAGGTCTGGAGGCCGGGCTTCGGTCATCGGGCGTGCCGGCTCCGTTGCAGATCATGCTCTCCAACGGCGGGACGTGCTCCGCGGAGACCGCGGCCAAATTCCCGGTGCGGCTCGTGGAGTCCGGCCCGTGCGGAGGGGCCCTGGCCGCGGCCTACTGGGGACGGCTCGCGGGCGACAGGGACGTGCTTGCTTTCGACATGGGAGGCACCACCGCAAAGGCGTGTCTGAGCCAGGAGGGGACGTTCCCCATCGCGACCGAGTCGGAGGTCGCGCGGGTCTACCGTTTCAAGCGAGGAAGTGGACTGCCGCTTTTGGTGCCGGTGATGGATATGATCGAGATCGGCGCCGGAGGGGGGAGCATCGCCCACCTGAACGACCTTGGCCTGCCCGCGGTGGGGCCGGAGAGCGCGGGGTCCGTGCCGGGCCCGGCGTGCTACGGGTCTGGGGGGACCACGGCCACCGTCACCGATGCCGACCTGCTCCTGGGCTACCTGAACCCGGACTACTTCCTCGGCGGCCAGATGGCCCTGGATGCCGGGTTGGCCCGGCAGGCAGTAGCGGCGCTTTCGGACACGATTGGTATGGAGTCCGACCGCCTTGCGTGGGGCATCCACCGACTGGTCAACGAGAATATGGCCAACGCGGCGCGGGTGCACGCTGCAGAGCGCGGTGTGGATCTCAGGGGCTACACGATGGTCGCCACGGGGGGAGCGGGCCCGGTCCACGCGTGCGGCGTGGCCGAGCGGCTGGGGATCTCGACGATCGTCATACCTCCTGCGGCAGGCGTGGGCTCGGCCTTCGGCCTACTGCTGGCTCCCATCTCGTTCGACATCTCCCGGACCTACGTTTCCCGGCTCGACGACCTGGACCTGTCGCGGCTGGCTGGTCTGTACGGGGAAATGGAGCGGACCGGGCGGAGGGTGGTTCAGGAGGCCGGCGTCAAGGCACAGGATCAGCACGTCGAGCGAGCGGCCGACCTCCGCTATGTCGGTCAGGGGCACGAAATCAGGATCGGGGTGCCGGAGGGGGACTTGAACGGTGACGCGATCCGGGCGAGGTTCGAGCAGGAGTACCGGCGGGTGTACGGTCGGACCTGCGAGGGGGTGGAGATCGAGGCCGTGCACTGGCGGGTTCGGGTGTCTGGGCCCAAACCGGTTGTGGGTCGGGTGCACCTTCCCCCCGGCAGCGGGCACGCCGAGTTCCTCAAGGGCTCGCGGATGGCGCTGTTCGATCCGGATGCGGGGCCGTCCGAGGTCCCGGTCTACGACCGGTACGGTCTGGATGCAGACTTCGAGGCGGAGGGTTCCGCCATTGTCGAAGAGGCGGAGTCGACCACGCTGGTGCCGCCCGGATGGACCGTGGCGGCCGACGAGGCGGGAAGCCTGGCGCTCACCCGACAGGGGGAAACGGGATGACCGCAAGATCCAGGGAAATGGACCCGGTTCTCCTCGAGGTGTTGTGGAACCGGCTGATCTCGATCGTCAACGAGCAGGCGGCCGCGCTGGTCCACGCCTCGTTCACCACCGTCGTTCGGGAGGCGGGAGACCTGTCGGCCGGCGTCTTCGACGCGGAAGGCAACATGCTCGCCCAGGCGGTAACGGGCACGCCGGGACACATCAACACGATGGCGACCTGCGTCCGGCACTTCGTGCGGGCGCATCCGCTGGAGTCGCTCACGCCCGGCGACAGCCTCTTGACCAACGACCCCTGGCTGGGATCGGGACACCTGCACGACATCACGGTGGTGACGCCGGTGTTCTATCGGGGACGCGGGATCGGCTGGTTCGCCAACACGTGCCACGCAATGGACATCGGCGGCCGCACGATGGGGGCCGGTGCGCGGGAGGTCTTCGAGGAAGGACTCCATATCCCCATCATGAAGCTATACCGTGCCGGAGAGATCAATCGCGATTTGCTGGACATCATCCGGGCCAACGTTCGCGTGCCCGACACGGTGGCAGGAGACCTCCACGCCCAGCAGGCCGGCAACGATGTGGGCGCGGCCAAGCTGGTCCAGATGATGGACGAATACGGCCTCACGGACCTGGGGACCCTATCGGAAAGGATCCTCGCGCGTTCGGAGGAAGCCACACGCGAGGCAATCGCCGAGATC
>JASLMQ010000757.1 GCA_030746455.1 Candidatus Latescibacterota bacterium | reverse complement strand
CCCTGCAGGACCTGAGCGCCTGGAGCCGCCGAGCAGGATGAGGGAGCAGGCAGGGGCGGGGAGGCAGGATGGATAGATGCTGCAGAAACGACATCAAAGACGAAGAATGTGGGGGCGGCCCATCGGGCCGCCCCCTCGCGTTACTACTCAATCGGTGCCCTCGCCCTTGTAAGTCGCGGAGGCCCTATGGCACGTGCCCAAGCTCGAGGAGCTGGCTTGCGTACTGGGTCTGCGACGGGGCTAGGTCCACGGCCCGAAGGAGTGCTGTGCGGGCCTCGTCCGGGTTCCCGATCTGCTGATGGAGTCGGGCCAGGACGCACCATCCCTCTGCGCGAGTTGGGTCCGCTGCAATCGATGACTCCAGGGCCCGCTGAGCCGCGAGGGCCCTTCCTCGTTCGGCAAGGGAGAATCCACGAATCTGGTGCCTGTGGTACTCGAAGCCCAGCAGGTCGTCGTAGGCGCCCGTGTTGAGTCTCCATATCTCAGCCCAGCGGCTGTCGTCGAAGAGGTCTCCACGCGTGACGACAGCGAGTTTGCCATAGTAGGCAGCCAGGCTTCCGTCTCTGAGCGAACTTTCGGGGGAGGCGAGCGTCTCCGCGTAGCCGACTGGGATCCTTCGCTCGAAATGGCCGATGCGCCACCCCAACGGGTTCCCCGCCGGCAACCGGGCCAGCAGGGGATCGGCAAGTGCGAAGACATCCAGGATGTGGGTCTCTGGGCCGGCATAGTAGCCGAAGTAGCCGATCGGCCCGTGCAGTGCCAGACGGGTGCCATTGGCCCTTGCCTGCTCCCCTTCTGCCGCCCAATGGTGGGTGGGCCTCCCAATGCTTCCGTGTCTGAGTAGGCCTGCGTGCCGGTATAGAAAGCCGCGCTGGTCCTCAACGCCCCTCTGTCGCATCCCGCCCTGAAGGGCTCCGTAGTCGGATCCGCTCCGGATAGGGCTCTGGGGTGTGAACAGTCCGATCGCAACCACAGCCCCAAAGGCAGGAAGCCAGGCTCGCAGACCCGTCGAGACCTGCTGGACGAGGAGGATCACGGCACAGAACAGGGGCGCTGTCAGGAATCGGCCGCTCATGAAGTCCCCGCCGATCTTGACGACGTAGAGCAGGTAGAGCAGCAAGCCCAAGACGATGGGAAGACGACGGCTTCGGTCAGCCACGAGGGAGATGGCGATCCCGCCCAGGATCGCCAGGGGCATAACCGGGTCGATCCGAGAGGAATACCACAGGTAGAAGAGACCCTGTTCTGCCAGCTCCAGGCCGCCAATGCCCGTGTTCAGCTTCGCGTAGGCGGTGTTGGGGAAGGGGAAGCCGTAGTAGAAAACGGCGAAGGCCTCCCACGCAAGGAAGGGCAGGAACCCCAGGGCAACGGGCCGGACCCGGCCCTGACCGCGCAGCTGGAGGAACGTCTGAGCCAGGGCAGGAGCGAAGATCAGTGCCAGATCCATCCGGCTCAACAGACCCAGGCCGGCTAACAGTGACAGCTTGAACAGTGTCCCGGGGCTAGTATCGGATCTTAGGTAGACGAGGAAGAACGACGCAAGAATCAGGTGGTTGAGCGGATTCTCGAGGCCTGAGGTTGAGTAGTCCACGAAGGCCTTGGAACAGGCAAGGATCGCGACCCCCAGGATCGCGGTCCGGATGGAGGAGGCCGCCCTCAGGGCCAGCAGCAGAACGGCGGCCAGAGAGACCCCGATCGAGAGGAAGACGCTGGAGTAGTAGATCTCTCGGGTGAGGAAGTAGATGACCGAGACCATGAGCATCCAAAGCGGGTGGGTGTAGACCTGAACCCTCTCCCCGACGTTCCAGGTCAGCCCGAGGCCGTGGATGAAGTTGTCGACCGTCCTGAAGGTGATGTAGGCGTCATCGGTGAGCCAGGCGCGCCGAACGACGACAACAGCAAAGGCCGAGAGGCAGAGGGCCAGCAGCACGTTCCAGGCGTTTTTGTGGACGGTCATGGTATCGGCGAGTCGCTATTGCGGCACTTCGACCTTGTAGTCCTCGATGAAGAGGACGTCCACGCCGCCGCGGAGCAGCTCCTGGACCGCGTCGCGGGGGTGGCAGACGATGGGTTCCTCGTGCTTGTTGAAGCTGGTGTTGATGGCCAGCGGAAGCCCCGTCTTCTCCTTGTATCGCTTCAGGATGTCGTGGACATAGCGGTTGTGGGTGGCGTTGACGATCTGGGGCCTCGCGGTGCCGTCCTTGTGGACGATGCCCGGGGCCATCTTCTTGCCGTGTTCGGTCACATCAAAGCAGATGGTCATGAACCGGGCCGGGAGTCGACCCGCATTGAACCCGTGGAAGTAGGAAGGGGCGTCTTCCTCCAA
>JASLMQ010000756.1 GCA_030746455.1 Candidatus Latescibacterota bacterium | reverse complement strand
ACATGTTGCGCTCAGGGAACGTCACAGACCCGAGGATGTTCTCGTTGGCAATCAGTTTCTCGAGCGACCTGGCCGAGTAGTGGCTGTTTAGGGATTGCCTCCAGACGAGATCCGGCTCGACGGATTCAGATGCCGTCGTTCCATCGCCTGCCGGTTTCTCTTTGCCTTCAGCGGCATGGGTAGATGTCGCTGCCAAGAGCCAGGTAATGGACAGGACCGCCAGGAATAGAAGCTCCGCAGTCGTGACTTCTCGGAATACGTTGGCCATCGTCCCAGAGGTCCTTCCTGCGTTAGTCTGAGCCTGACTGAACCGCCCCCAGATCGGGCGCGGATCCCGTGAAGTAGCCGGGTTCCATCCCCGCCAGGGGGCCGGCTTGCCTGCCATCCACCGGGAACGGCTTTGAGAGGTCGAGGCCCGCGCTGAGGGCGGCGCTGCCCTCGGGCAGGACGAAGTCGGGTATCTCCGCGACATCCCAAACGGTTCTGCCAGGTTCGTAGACGTTGTGAAGCCCGTACCACGGCGCCTGGACGGTGGCCTGGCCGGTTTCTGCTCCCAGCCAGTTGTAGTCGAACAGCGCGTACATCCCCTCCTGGGAGAAGAAGCTGCTGCTGGCGTTGAAGCCAACCTTGGCAGAGAGGATGTTGTTGACGATGATCCCCTTGGGAAGCCCCCCGCAGTTGCCCGCAAAGGCGTTCATCGAGATCCCACGGTTCCCGCCCGACAGGCTGTTGTGGTAGATGAAAACGCCCGCGTGACGGTAGTCTTCTGCGTCATTGCCATCCCAGTAGTGCATAAAGATGTGGGTTCCGGTACCGGGGTTCTGGTAGAACCGGTTCCGATAGACGTAGAGGCTCCGATCGTCGTCCTGATTCGGTTCGTTGACGTGGTGGATCCTCAGGTTGATGTTGCAGTCGTAGACCAGGTTGTTGTGGAACCGGATGTTCTTCACGCGGTTCATGGTGCAGATCAGGCCGATGCTGGAGAAGTTGTGCACCGTATTGTCGTAGACGCTGCTGTCGGAGGAGGAGGTGACCTGAACCCCCTGGCCGCCCCTGTAGATGTGGTTGCCGTAGACGTGGTTGTCGTGCCCCAATTCGACTCGCACCCCGTAGTCGGACGTGGCGTGGGGACCGAAGAAGTGCTTGTACTCCAGGTAGAAGTGCTCCTTCACGCGAAGCTCGTATGGTGACGCGTCCCCCTTCGGGCCTCCCCACGCACCCGTCTGATAGCGCTGGGCATAGAAGTCGGCGGTGATTTCGTTGTTCCGGATGTGGTTGTGGGAGGCCCCGGCTGTGATGTAGACCCGCTTGTCACCACCTACGAGGCGGCAGTCTTCAACGACATTGTGACGGGCACCTTCACCCGAGACCAAAACGCAGTTCTGGCCGCCCCGGACAAGCAGGTTCCTGAGCGCGATATGACTCTGGTTCTCGATGTTGATGACGCCTCCCTGGGGGCCCGCGCAGAGCTGCTTGTCGTTCGGGTCGTCGCCGTTCCGGAAGCGGATGTAAGTCGTGTCGCCCTTGAGCCCGAACATGGCCTCGACGGTGTCCCAGTAGTCCACCATCGCTTCGGTGTACTGCGTGCGGACCCTGTGCGACGGGGGATAGGCGAGTTTCTCGAACCCCGTGCCGTCGTCCATCTGGGTATGCCAGATCCGAGGGATCTGATTCCCCTCGACGGTCAGGAAGTGGGGCTCGAACGGCATCCCGGTGGTCTTGAAGACGCCCTCGCCGATCTCGGGGGCCGTCTCCCAGTCGCATTCCAGTGGCACAGCACCGCCGATCACGGTCTGCCACTCGCCCCCGGGCCCGCGAGCGCCCTCCAAGACGATGGGATCTCCCGGGCTACCGGACGACGGGATTTGGACCCTCTCGTGATGAAGGCCCGGCTCGACGATGATGGTGGTCCCCGGCCTGGCGTTGGCAAGGGCCGTGGAGATCGTTCGGAAGGGGGCCTCTTTGGTCCCGGTGCCCTGATCCGAGCCATTGAGCGAGACGTATCGCGTGTGAGTGTCGAGCATTTCCTGCTTCCCTCCAGATCCGGTCGGAAGCCAAGAAGCACGCCACGACGAGGCGCGGCAGGCTCAAGGTCAGACCGTGTCGATCACGGCGACGGCTTCCACCTGGATCAGAACGTCGGGATTCTGGAATCGAGGGACCTCCAGGAGCGTCGCAGCGGGGGCGTCTCCCGGGATGAAGGGATCGCGGGCCTCCTTGGATGCCGGGAAATCGTTCATGCAGGTCAGATAGGTCGTGATCTTGACCAGGTCGGCGAGATCGCCGTCCGCATCTCTCAGCGCGAGTCTGAGGTTCTCGTACACCTGACGTGTCTGAATTCGTATGTCACCCCCGCCGACGAGCTGACCATCGGCATCGTAGGCCCACTGCACGGGGAGGAAGAGCAGACGGCCGCTTTCGTAGCGCGTCGCCATCTTGTAGGCCGCGACCGGCCGGACATGTTCTGGTTCGATCGTTGTATAGGCCACTGTGTGTTCCGTTCGTTGCGAGAAGAGAAGGAGGATCGAGGGGAAATGCAAGATGAGGCTAGTTCGACAGAGAATGGTCCAGGATCTCGCCCCGGAACGCCCCGTAGACGCCGGATCCCCAGGCAACGTCGGCCGCCGCGATCTGTTCCGCCAGGCCCGGTGGCAGATCGGCCGACCCGATCTCCTTTCCGTCCTGCGACACGGTCATCCGATCGCCGGTGAGGACGAAGTCAAACGCGGTGGGGCCGTCGCACCATTCCGTGTAGACGGAGAGATGCCCCGGCACGGTGTATCGATAGATCGCCCCGTAGTCCTCCCACCTCCCGTCGGCCAGGAACTGGAACTTGGGCTCATACGGCGAGCCGCCTTTCGACGAGGTGCCGACGTAGAGGGCCTCCCGATAGGGTACGAGGCTGGTCACACGTTGGCCCCAGTCGTTCCAGACCCCGTCGAGCTGGCGCATCTCGGTTTCGTAGGGGTGGGTGGGATCCTCGTGGAGCTCCGGATGGGTGAACATGCGGTGGACGAAGGTCCAGGCCGCGGTGTTGCGATCGTAGCGCCAGACCTCGGCCCATGGCCAGACGCCCACGTAGAGCTCGCCGCCGTAGATGGCGGCGGTCTGCGCCTCACGCGCCCGCTTCGACACGCCGTTCATTACGGGGGGCCACCCTTTCAGGAGCCGGAGGTCGTTGCCGTCGTACTCCCACTGCTCACCTGTGGGATACTGTCCGAAGAGCAGCCTGTCATAGTAGTTGATCGCCGAGTAGATCTGGAAGCTGGTGTTCGAATCGGGCTCCAGCAGGACGCGCCAGCCCTCCGCGCTGAACTCGTAGATCCCACCCGTATTGGTGGTGATGAGCACCTTCCGGCCGAGCTGGCCGCAACCGTACGCGAACTCGGTGTCGGTCCGCAGCTCTAGTATTTCCGCACGCTGGAGATCGATCGATCCATCTTCGATCGGATCCCAGGGACACGCCACCAGGCGGTTGAGGAAGGGCGACCTCTTCCGATCATGCTCTCGGTAGACGAAGACGCCGTTGGCGTAGTAGGTCTCCCCGATGGAGCCCTGGTCGGGCCCGAGCTCGAGGACGGATCGACCGTCGAAAGCCACGCCTCGAGGGCTGGTAGCGAGTACGCGATTCCCGAGATGGATGGCCAGGCCCGGGGTCGCGACATCGACGACCCACTTCCCCTGAGCTTCATCCCAGTACCGGACCTTGCGGTCTCTGGCACCCCCACGCGATCTGGCCAGCACGCGGTCGGTGAAGGTATGGAGGTAGACGCCGGCGTCATCGTTGGCGCGCGGCAGACGCTCCACGGAAGGCTCCGCAACGGGCGTCTTGGGCTTTATGAAGAAGTTGAGAATCCTCCGGTCGCTGCGGACATCGGTGTTGTGGGCGCCCAGGTAGCCGGCACCGGCGACCACGTTGCCGACGGCATCGGCGGCCTCGAAGAGGGATCCGAAGTTCTGGCCCAGGTCGCGTCCCAGGTCGACGCGGATGGACACCTTGAGAAGCATATTGGTCGACTCCTTTGCAGGTTGGCAGGATAGGAGGAGTGCCAGTAACAGCCACGGGATAGGGTTGAGATAGCGGGACCAGAGAGAAGGGAATGCTGATGGGGACATAGCCGACTCCATGAGATGGAGGAGGATCGACGTGAGACGTGAAATCAGCCTTCAGCCCTCAGCTGTCAGCGTACAGCAAAGGCAGCAATGACCTGAGCTGTATGGTACTGCAGATGGCTCGCGGATCTCTACCTTTCTCGCTGAGTGAAGTATGCCGGGCTGACTGCTGTCGTCTGACCGCTGAACGCTCGTTTCACTCCACTGCCGCGATGATCTCGATCTCGACCAGCTTGTCGGCGTCGGAGAGCTGCTGGATGCCAAGAAGGGTGGCGGCTGGGAAGAGGCCTTCGTAGAAGGCGGCTCGAACGGGGGCGCCGATTTCGTTCCACGCCTCCATGTCCCGCACCCACATTGCTTCCCTGACGACATCGGATGGGCAGGCGCCTGCCGCGTCAAGCACGTGGCCCACGTTCTCGTAGGCCTTCTGCGCCTGGCAGGCCATGTCGCCGATGCCCACGGTGGAGCCGTCGGGGTCGTTAGCCACCTGTCCTGCCGCGTAGACCAGGCGCCCGCCGTTGACGATGACCCCCTGGGCGTAGTCGATACCGTGGTCCTCGACGTCGATTCTCTCGAGGAGCGGCCGGTCAGGGTCGGTCTCGCCAAGGTCGACGATGAGCTCTACCTCGATGCACATGGCCGGGTCGAAGAGACACGGGATCACCAGCTCGGCGCTCGGCGGGCGGTGGCCTCCGAGCTCCTCTGCCAGGACGGGGAGACCGTTTCTTGCGTAGGCATCCGGGTCGGTGGTGAACGCGCGAAGGGAGACGGTCTGTTCGAATGTGGCTTCGGCGTGGCTGAGGATGGCCTCCAGGCGCTCGCAGGCGCGACGGGCCTGCGCAGCCATCCCGCCCGGAACCACGGGTCCATCGGGGCCTCGGCCCGTCATCCCCGATGTGAAAAGCAGACGCCCGGGAATCACGCCCTCAGCAGGGACATTGGCGGCAAGGGCATTGATTCTTTCGCGAGGCTCCACAACGGTGCCTTCCTTTGTGTGCCGCGAGCGGCTAGATCCCGATTGTGTAGGCCAGCTTGAGGAGCGCGGCCCGATTCCTCTCTTCGAGCCCGTCGACGGTGCCAAAGGCGTGGTCGTAGACGAAGTAGAGATGGCTGCCTGGCCTGTACTGATAGCTCAGGAGGAAGTTAGCGGAGACGAGCTCCTTGTCATTGTTCCACTGGGAGAAGAGCTTGACATAGAAGTCGGGGTTGAAGGAGTAGATCAACCGGTTGCTCAGGGTCTGCAGGGCGAAGTCCCTCTGGGGAAGCCTGAGCCAGTTGGTCTCGAACTCGGTTTCGAGTGAGAACCGGCCCGTCGGCCGGAACATGGTCTCGAAGGACAGGCCGTAGCGATTGCCGGTGTAGTAGGTGCCGGCCTCGAGCTCGGCTCGGACCCGAAGCTTCCTGCGTCTGCTGGAAGACGGTCCGGTGCTGACGGTCGTGGAGGTGTACGAGCCCGGAGGGATCACGGCATCAGTTCGGCGCGACGGCTTGTATGGCGTGTCGAGGACCACGTGCCGCCGCTCGACGTCGACGATGCGGAACCAGTCTCCCGAACTGAACATGGTCCACCACGAGGCCCCGCCCTCCCAGTATACGACGTGCCCTCCCCGGTCGGTGATCACCTCGAACGAAGGCGTGATCGAGAAGTAGCGTATGTCGAGGACGCCGGGCCTCGGTCGGAAGCGCAGCCTTCCCGCGTAGCGCCGGAACCCCTTCATCCCCTTCCACCGGTTCACGAAGCCGACGGCGGGCTCGAAGGTTTCCTGGGCGTCCAGGTACGTAAGCTTGCCGGATACCGTACTGCCGGTGTAGCGGAGCTGCACGAAACGGCCGTCGCCGGCACGATCTATGCTCGAGTCCCACGTGCGTGCCAGGAACCCCTGCAGGTTCCACTCCGCGGAAGGAGACAGGCTGATGTCGACGCCGGCAGCCCTGTTGTAGATACCCCAGCCGGACGAGGGACCATCGGTCTGCTTGTTGACTGCGATGAAGCCGATGTTCGAGCGACCCAGGATGTCCCTCTTGACTCGGGCTACCGTGAAGTTGCTCCGTGGTATGAGGTCACCACTCTCCGGCAGACGCTCCGAATCGGTGAGTGCGTTGAGGAACCCGACGGCCGTTCTGCCGGACCTGCCCACCAGCTTGGACCCGAGCAGGATCGGCACGCGGCTCCTGCCCGCCAGGCCGATCCTCCGGCTGAAGAAGAGCAGGTTCGGGGGCTCGTCGTCGCCCCCGCGCCTTTCCGCGGCCTCCCCGAAATCGAACAGGCTTGCCGACTCGAGGAAGAACGGACGCTTCTCCGGGAAGTAAGGCTGGAACTGAGTCAGGTTGACCTGTTCCTGGTCGCCCTCCACCTGTGCGAAGTCCGTGTTATAGGACAGGTCCAGGGTCAGATTCGGTGTGATGCCGTACCGCAGATCGAGCCCTGTCTCGAAGGTCTGTGCCTCGCCGGGATCGGTAGCGGTGCGGTCCATCGCGGTTCCCGGTAGGATGTACGGCGTGAGTTGGAACGCTCGCTTCGGGGAGGCGAGCTCGA
>JASLMQ010000755.1 GCA_030746455.1 Candidatus Latescibacterota bacterium | reverse complement strand
GACTCACAGACCATCCGTGGCACTGTGGAGTGTGAAGTAGACACCTGGCCCATGGGTTACCGGTCGTTAGTCCACACAATCGGTGGTCGTGGCGGCCTGTGAAAGGCCATCGACCGGAGTGTAGTACCATCTTCACTTGGTCTACGCCCTGTCTACCGATGGGGCAGAACGAGCGTGTCCACTGTGGTGATGATCTCGCTCACGGATCGTCCCATCCGGCTCAGCTCACTGACAATGAGCGTGTCGCCCTCTTCGAGCTGCTCCAGCAGGGCTTCGATCTTCCGTTCGCTGGTGGATTTTCGCGAGGAGACGCTCAACTCGATGAAGCGGCTGATCTTGATCTTCTCCTTCTGGGCGAAGTCCAGAATCGCGAGCTTCTGGTTCTTCAAATCCTGGGTGTTCTTCGACACCCTTAAGTAAGCTACGGTCTGCATTGTTGCGCTCCGGTGTGGAAGGAAACGGTGATCACGGCATTTCCTTTACACCTATAGGGCAATGAACTCAGGGGTTCTTGTCCACAATACTCGTGGAAGATGTCGAACGTTTGCTTCCTCGATACAGGGCTCATGCCATATGAGCCGTAAGGGTTTGTTAGACCGTTGGTTAGCTATGGCTTTCCGGTCAGAACTCCGACTCTTGTCCCACCCACCCTTTCAGATTGCCGAATCCTAAGTTTGCGATTGGCCGAACTAAAACTTTTCACTTAGCCGAAGGGAAGGTGGTGCTGGATGAGGTCCAGCGCGTGCCAGCTCTATTTTCCGGCCCATCAAGGCTGCAGTCGATCGCGACCGCACTCCTGGGCGCTTCATCCTGACGGGTTCGGCCAACGTGCTGCTCGTTCCAAGGCTTTCGGATTCACTGGCTGGACGAATGGAGATCCTGCGGCTGCACCCGCTCGCACGCAGGTCCTGGTTACGCGAGACCCGAGCGACTTACCGCGATCGACACTGGCGGTTGCGTCTCCTGAGGAGTTCTTGCAGATGTGGGCCGATCGGCAGGAATCCCGTGGAGGTCCCGGGCCATAGCGCTCTTGCCACCTCGTGGGAGTGGATGGGAACGTGTGCATTTCCACAACCACAATGAAGACAGAGCTCCTCTTGGAATCAGCCGGTTGGCGATGAACTCGTGTACATTGCTCAGGCGGAGGGGGCCCACAGCTTAGGCCCGAGCTCCCAGGACAAGTATAAACAAGGGGTTATGGCAATACAGCCGTAACCCCTTGTTGTTTGCGTGTCCGAGGGTAGACCTCATTCCAACGGTTTGTCGATTGTCTGAGAGAAGACGCGGAGGAAGTTGCCGCCCCAGAACTTACGTATCTCCTCCTCGGTCAGGCCGCGAGCCAGCATGGCCTGAGTCAGGAGCACAAGCTGCGATACATCGGGCACAATCGGAGGCGATGAGAAACCATCGTAGTCGGATCCGAAGCCCACCGTGTCGATGCCAACCAGGTCCGCCACGTACACGATGTGGTCTACGATACGGTCGATGGTTGCGTTCTGGGGATCGGTGTCTATGAACTCGGGGAGAACAGCAATGCCCATAACCCCGCCTCTATCGGCAAGTGATTTGATCTGGTCGTCCGTCAGACACCGATGGTGGTTGCAGAGGGAAAAGACCGCCGTGTGGCTCATGATGGGCGGTTGGGTGGTATGCTTGATGACATCGAAGAATGCCTTGTCGTTGGCATGGGAGAGATCCACGATGATGCCCAGCTCGTTCTGCGTCCTCAGCACTTCCATGCCAAAGGGGGTCAGTCCTACGGCGTTCTGCCGCTGGGTCTCCCGATCCTGGGGCGTACAATGGCCAAAGGCACTTCGGCTGCCCTGCAGGAAGGTGGGGTCGCTGCCCCCTTCACCATGGGTAACGTGTACACACCGTACCCCGAGACGGTAGAGTAACCGGAGGATATTGACGTTTCCATCCAGCCATCGCGCGGGGCCCTCGATCTCGAGAAGAACACCGACCTTGCCGGTCTCACCGGCGCGAACCGCATCCTCTGAAGAGAGAACCAGCATGAAAGTGTCAGGGTGGGTGTCGATCTGTTGCAGAACGAACTCGGTGATGGTCCAGAGATCGGTGGCCGTGGCATCTTCCACGAGGAACAGCCCGACATAGCGCTGTCCGCCCTCGGTGAGCCGGGGTATGTCCACATGGTAGGACGTGTCCCGCTCCATCCAGCTCTCTGGATCTTCCTTACGGGCGAATCGCCTCACCGATGTGTCCTGGTGACCATCGATGATGAGGCATCTGCGGTGCACGGCCCAGGCCTCTTCCAGGGATACGCGGGATCTAGGACGAATTTCCATTGCTCCTCCTGATGGGGTTTAACAGAGGCGAGTAAAGGTGAGTATGCCGTGGGCATCGATCGGGGGGGGTCGCCTCACACAGGCACGGCGGGTTTCCAGCTCCAGGACTGGAGGCGGGCCATCCTGCAGATGTTGCGTCCCTCGAAGCCCTCCGGATAGATCGGGCGGGTGAACGTTTCCTCCGCGAAGAACGTTTCCTCCGCAACGGCGGGCAGGTTGGGGCCAGCCATGCGCACCGTGTCTGGTCGCTTTCCGGCTCGGATCGCAACGTACAGGTCGGAGAGGCCCTTCAGTGTCTGCCCCGGCCCGAATGCCCTGTCGCCGAACTCGACCGCGGCCGGAACGGCTAGATCCTCGTCGAGCTTGCGATCGATCCTGCGCAGCGATTCAAGCACGGTCCGGGTTCGCACCTCGCCGTCTGCCAGGCCGTGAGGCAGCTGCGCCGTCGGCCCGATGAGGTTGCGCATGTAGACCCGCTCGGGCGTGGCGCCGTCTTCGTGGCAGACCCGCAGTGCGCGCACCAGAACGCCGAACATCTCCGCCGGGGATGCGGACAGAGGGGGGCGCACGTAGGCGTCCAACCTGTCGTGCAGAAACGTGCAGATTCCATCCAGCTCGTCGACCGTGATCCAGTGGCCGCCGGAGTCGTGGAAGGTGTCACGGTACTGTGTGTAGCTGACAAACGTGGCTCTTTCGGCGTAGTAGCGCAGCGCGCGCTTGATCGTGTCAACGCGAGATCGGATCTCGGCTTCCGGCAGCGGCGCGTTGAGCGGGCACCCTCGCTCGTCGTTGTGTGTATCGTCCTGATAGGGCGTCGGTTTGGGCATGACGAATGGGGGGTCGCAGTACACCTTGTATGAATGCTGTATGATCCTCAGCAAATCCGTCTCCTGTCCCTCGAGTTCCTCCTCGAAGCGGTGGAACTTCCCACGGAAGACCTCCTCCGCGGGCTTCTCCGTCCGGGACGGCCATTCCACGCTGCTCAGATGCTCCGAGTTGGGCACGAAGCTGTTGCAGTACCAGACCGCGCCGTGGCCTCGGGTCGGCAAGAGAAGGTAGCCTATCATCGGCAGACCGCCCAGCCAGCTTGCGTACACCACCTGCGGGGCCTTGGAGAACTCCGTGGTGTAGTAGGCCGGCCTCCGCTGGAACAGCTCCTGGACAACGCCGAGCCCGGGCAGCTCGTTGAGCAGCCATTCCCCTGTGGCGCCGCGCCAGTCACGCTCTTCCATATACGTCCCCACGAAGGGCGAGGCGCCGTGATGGTTGCAGTGGAAGCCGATTTCGTGGTCGCGGAGGGCGTCGACCACGTCCCACCTGCCGGCCCGTCTCAGGGCACGCGCGTAGTCCCCGGTCAGGTGGAAATTGCCCACCAGCTCCTCGGCCGTAAGGAATTCGGCCATCTCCTTGATGTGGTCGTAGTCTCTGGGGAGATGGGCCACTTCGGTTGCGAACGACAGGATGATCCTCATGGCGGCTCCTTCAACTCGGCGTCCAACAATCGCTGGAATGGTATGTGCCCCCTGATCTATTCCCCGTGCTGCTCCTCCCCGGCCAGACCAGATCGTGAAGCTGTTTCGTTTGGGCACCCCGAGGAGTCAAAACGAGTGTATATTGGGCCGACACGGATGCACCCGACACCGGCCTACTCGACACCCGTACCCCGACACCAGTTCCCCCGACACCGGCTCACCCGCCTGCCCGCCGTCTGGTCCGCCGAAGCGGCGACGGGAAGTCGCGCGGGCGGGACACCCGACTCTCAGCTACCCACTCCGTCACGCGGGGAGGCACACCATGCCCGGAAGCCAA
>JASLMQ010000754.1 GCA_030746455.1 Candidatus Latescibacterota bacterium | reverse complement strand
TCCTCACCGCTTCTTCTTCTTCGCACCCAGATACTGGAAGAATTCCGTGCTTAGGGGCAGCACGATCACAGTGCCGTCCACGAGCGTCTTCTCGTAGGCCTCCAGAGTCCTCGAGAACTCGTAGAAGGTGGGGTCCTGCTGGAACGCATCCGCGTAGATGGCCAGCGCCTTTGCGTCGCCCTCCCCCCGGATCAGCTGCGCCTTCTGGAAGGCCTCGGATTTGATCTGCACCACCTCTAAATCGGTCTCCGCGCGGATCTTGACCGCCATCTCCTCACCCTCGGCGCGGTACTCCTTCGCCTGCCGCGCCCGCTCGGCCCGCATGCGGTCGAAGACGAACTTCTTGTTCTCCTCGGGCAGATCGGCCCGCTTGATACGCACATCCAGGATCTCGATGCCCAACTGCTCCGCATCCTGCCGCGACCGTGCCGTGACCTTCTCCATGATCCCCGCGCGCTTCCCCGACACGATCTCCGTCAGGGTGCGCCGTCCCAGCTCTTCCCTCACCGCAGCGTAGACGATGTCGTCCAGGCGCGACTGTGCCCCACGAATCGTCTGCACCGACTGGAGAAATACGAGCGGGTTGACGATGCGCCACCGAGCATAGTTGTCCACGATCAGGTTCTTCTTGTCCATCGTGTAGATCGGAGCGGGATCGGCATCGCTGTTCAGGAGCCGGTCGTCGAAGCTGTGGACCTGCTCGATGAAGGGTACCTTCGTGTAGAGTCCGGGAAGCTGTATGGTGCGCCTAGGCTTCCCCAACCGGGTCACGACCACTTGCTCCCGCTCATCCACGACGAAGAAGACGGCATCGGCCGCGATCCCGGCGAGGAGGAGCACCACCAGCAGTATGACGATAGGTCTCATGGCTATTTACCCTCCCCTGTCAGGGCCTTCTGCAGCTGCAGGACATTGAGGATGCCGCCCTTCCCATCGGACTCCACAACATACTTCTGGATGCTGGGCAGGATCTTCTCCATCGTCTCAAGGTAGAGCCGGGTCTCGGTCACGTCCCGGGCCTTTCGGTATTCCTTCAGCACCTCAAGGAACCGATCCGCATCACCCTGGGATCGCTTGACCCGCTCAACCGTATAGGCCTCGGCCTCGCGAATCATCCGCTCGGCTTCGCCTCGCGTTTTCGGGATGATGTCGTTTTGGTAGGCCTCCGCCTCGTTCTTCAGACGTTCCCGATCTTCCCGAGCGCTGGCGACATCCTTGAAGGCATGATCCACCTCACGGGGAACCGACACGGTCTGGAGTTTGACCTGCGTCACCTGGAGGCCGATCTTGTAGAGGTCCAGCACCTCCTGGATCTGCAGGTGGATGCCTTCCTGAATCTTGAGCTTGCCCTCGGTGAGGGCCTCATCGATGGGGTGCTGCCCGATCACCTGACGGAGCGCGGCCTCGGCGACGCTTCGAACGGCCTCGGTCTGATCGGCCACGTTGAAGAGGTATTCCTTGATCCCGCGGATACGGTACTGGACGATCAGCTCCACGTCGACGATGTTCTCGTCGCCGGTCAGCATCAACGATTCGCGGATCACCTTCGAATAGCGCGGGGCCGGTTCGGACCCGATCGTGCGGAACCCGATCTCGATGCGCTTGACTTCGGTGACCCGTTCGATCTCCACACTCTCCACGGGCCATGGCACGTGGTAGTGGATGTCGGGGGTCGCCACACCGACGGCGCGCCCGAACCGGAGGACCACCGCCTCCTGATCGGGCTGGACGATGTAGATGCCGCTGGCGAGCCACAGCACCGCGATGGCCGCCAGGGCATAGTAAACCAGGCGGGGGCTGAGGCTCAGATTGAACTCCGGCCTCTTTGGGAAGTTGTACTGGTCCATCGTCATCACCTCTTTCGGTTATGCTGCGTCGGAACCACCCTCCTGCGTGGTCGATTCTTGGCCTGCCTACGGCAACTCCCCCTCATCGGCGAGGGTCCGGCCGATCTGCCCCAGCGCCTCGATGCCGCGGAGGGAGCAGTTGATGGATGCGGCCCGATTGGCGAATCGGCTGGCGCGGCAGGGGTCGCCGGTCTGAAGGTAGGCCCACGTGAACCCCATTAGAAACACATCCCCGCACCCCGTCTCGTCCTCCGAGGTCCCTACTGGTGGAGCGTCGAAGCTCCTGACCTCCACCTGCCCCGCAGGGCTCCTCAGGACCGTGGTAGATCCCTGCGCCCCCCGCGTGATCAGAAGGGTATGTGGGCCCAGGCCGAGGACGTGTTCTCCGAACCGACGCACGGCACTCTCGCCCTCAAGCGTTCCCCCGGCCAGCAAGGATGCCTCCTCAAGGTTGAGCTGCACCACATCCGCGCACGCGAGCCAGGCTTCCCACAGGGGAGGTACCCGCCAGAACCGACGGCGCTCGGAATCGAGCCCGAGCGTGAGGCTGTGCACATCCATCAGGATGGGGGCCCCCGTCGCGGCTCGGACCTCCTGAAGCGTGGAGAGCGACAGCTCCATCCCGGTGATGAAGTTGAGACAGACCGCGCAGCCGTCGAGGAAGGGCGCGATCCTCTCGAACGATAGCTCGGGCACGCCCCCCCGGAGGGTCTCGCGCTTCCGGCCCTCTGCATCGTACTCGAGAAGGCAGTGGGGGTTCGGCTCCGGTACGAACCGGATTCCATCCGACCGCACGCACGGGAAGGGTGCGAGGAATCCCCTGACCGCCATCTCCACGTCCCGGCCCACGTTGCAGACGGGAAAAATCATGGCTTCGGCGATCTGCGCGAGCGACAGGATGCTGTAGAGCATGCCTCCGTAGCTCTCGACGCGGACCCCGTCGGCCGTGTGAATCGTGTCCCGGTTGACCGTGCCGATCAGGGCGATCCGCCGCTGCTCCGTCTGCCCCATGTCATCACTTTGGTCAGATTGTGGAATCCGGCCCCAGAGGCCCTGAATTCCACAACAATCTACGACAAATCCCAGGGGGTGTCAACCTCAGACCCGATGCGCCTCACCCGGGTCCCGAGGCCGCTATGGCGGCGGAACCCGCCGCCTCCGGGGCCGCCAGGACACCGGAATCCGCCGCCGCCATCATACGAGCGAGGCCCTCGTGACCGGCCCGTTCGAGCCCGGGGTCGGTCTCCAGCAGATCCTCCGCATCCCGCCGGGTCAGGGAGACCCAATCGGCGTCTCGACCTAGATCCGCGAACCGGAACTCCGGGAAGCCCGCCTGCCGCGTTCCGAAGATCTGGCCGGGCCCGCGAATCTTCAGATCGAGCTCCGCGATCCTGAAGCCGTCGGTCGTCTCCGCCATCGCATCCAGTCGCGCCCGGGCCGTGGGCGTGAGATCGCCGGCCGGGTCGGCGATGAGGATGCAGTAGGACTCCTCCGTCCCACGGCCAACGCGTCCCCGGAGCTGGTGAAGCTGGGAGAGTCCGAACCTCTCGGCGTGCTCCACCATCATCACGGTCGCGTTTGGCACGTCGATCCCCACCTCCACCACCGACGTGGACACCAGCACGTCGGTCTCTCCGGCGCGGAACCGCGACATCGTCCCCAGCTTCTCCTCCGTACCCATCCTGCCGTGGAGAAGCTCGAGGCGGCACCCCTTCAGAGCCCCCTCAGACAGATCCGTCAGGGCTTGGCTGGCCGCCTTCAGGTCGCCCTCTTCGGATCCCTCGATCACCGGGTACACGATGTAGGCCTGCCGCCCCCCGTCCACTTCTCCCCTGAGAAAGGCCAGGGCCTGTGGCCGCTCCCCAGCCGGTCTCCACCCGGTTCGTGCCGGCAGCCTCCCGGGCGGGAGCTCGTCGATCACGGCCACGTCGAGATCGCCGTAGAGCGTCAGTGCGAGCGTACGCGGGATCGGGGTGGCCGTCATCACCAGCAGGTGCACACCCTCCCCCTTCTCAAGGAGCCCTACCCTCTGGAGGACGCCGAACCGGTGTTGCTCGTCCACCACGACCAGCCGGAGATCGGAGAAACGGACATCGGGCTGGATCAGGGCGTGCGTCCCCACCACAAGACGGGAGTCACCCGATTCCAGCCTGGTCAGGATCTCCTCGCGGTCGGACCGCGGCAGCCGGCCCGTCAGGAGGTCGACCGGGATCCCTAGGGGTGCCCCCCAGCCCCGAAGCACCGCGGCGTGCTGCTCGGCCAGGATCTCGGTGGGCGCCATCAGCGCCGCCTGCCCTCCGTCCCCCGAGGCGGTGAGCATGGCCAGCAGGCACACGAGGGTCTTTCCCGAGCCCACGTCCCCCTGAAGCAGCCGCCGCATCGCCACCGGTCCGGACAGGTCCGAACGGATGTCCTCGAGCGACCGCCCCTGCGCCCCCGTCAGTGGGAAGGGCAGCCGGGCGATCAGGCGCTCGGACAGGGGATCCGACCCGATCCCTCCGGTGGTTGTCCGGCCACCCCTAGACCGTCGCCGGCGTCCCATCAGGAGCTGCAATCCGAAAAGCTCGTCGTACGCGAGTCGGCGCCTCGCCTGCTCCACATCATCCTCCAACTCGGGGAAGTGAAGAGACGCGATCGCCTGGCTCAGAGGTACCAGGCGTCGGGCCTCCCGAATGTCGGTCGGCAGGGGATCCTCCAGCGCATCTCCGACCGCGGCGAGGGCCTGGTGGATGAGGCGTCTCAGCGTTCGGGTCGTCAGCCGCTCCGCCTTCATCTGCGCGGTCGTCCGATAGATGGGGATCACGCGCCCGGTGTGCAGCCGATCCCGCTCCTCGCGCCCAGAGATCACCTCGACCTCCGGATGAACCATCTGCAGCTTCCGCCCGTAGCGCGAGGTCTTGCCGCCGGCCGCCACGAGGCTTCCTTCGGTCAGGATTCGGCCAACCGCTGCGCCCCCGGCGAACCAGACGCACTCCAGGCGGCCCGAGGCGTCCTCGAGCACGGCGACGAACCGCCCCCTGCGACCTCGAATCGATCGCGCCGAAACGACGTACCCGACCGCTGTGACCTCCTCGCCGTCGGGGAGGTCGCCGATGCCGCTCTGCAAGGTGCGATCGAGGTAGCGGAACGGGAGATACAAGAGGAGATCGGCCACCGTGCAGATCCCGACCTCCCGGAGCAGCCCTTCACGCTTGGGACCGATCCCCGGCAACGATCGGACCGGATCCCTGAGTTCCGATAGCATGGTCAACTCATTGTTTTTTAGTATGATATTCAGGACCTGAGTCCAGCTACGAATATAGACCATCCCCCGCACCCCCGTCAAGGGGGGAAACAGCGGGCCGGTGGGCGTCCCATGGGAAATGTATAACCTGTTGTCATTTTTTCATTTAGCCCTTTTCCCTTGACCCTTCTGCGGCTCCGTGCTATATTCGCTCAGGCACCCCAATCGGATCCCATGCAGCGCCTCAAGGCGCGAATCCCATACAGCTCTGCTATGTTTCAGGCGTCGGTATCCGGGCTCTATGTCGATCTCCAGACAGGTGAGCCCGTGGTCCTCCTACGGGAGGTCGATGGCGACAGGTCGCTGCCCATCTGGGTCTCCTCCAACGAGATGGCCGCCCTGGCGCTTGAGCTGTTCGACAACTCGTCTACGCCCCCGAGGCCCCTCACGCACGACCTGGTCAGGTCGGTCGTTTCGAGCCTGAATGCCCGCGTTCTCGGCACCGCGGTCAGCGACCTGAAGGACCACATCTACCGGGCGGTTCTCTCGCTCGAGACCGAATCGGGCGTTCTCGAGATCGACACCCGACCCAGCGACGGGATCGTCCTCGCCCTCAAGTTCGGGGCGCCCATCTGCGTCGCGGACGAGGTTGTGAAAGAGCGCCTTCGCCTGGCCAAAGAGGCGTGTCAGGAGCCGGAGGATTTGTGGGACCGGCTGCAGCAGATCCATCCCGACGATCTGAACACCCAAACGATCTAGCCCGCCGTCTTTTTTGACATCGTGACGATGAGGCCCGGAATGAAACCGACGGTTAGGACGACCATCCTGTGGCTGGGCATCGGACTCTTCGCAGCTTCGCCGGCACTTGCCCAGCAGGAGCGGACGGCCCTGATTTACAACCCGGAGGCCCAGGCCCTCTTCCAGCGGGCGCATTCACGCTACATCCGCGGCAGCTACCTCGAGGCAAGGCAGGCCTTCCAGGAGCTGATCGATCAATTCCCCCCGAATCAGTGCACCTCGGCAGCCCGGCTGATGCTGGCCAAGTCCCACTACAAGCTCCGAGAGTACAATCTGGCCACCGCGGCGGCCTACGAGCTTTACGAGTATTTCCCGTACAGTCGATACCTGCCCGAAGCCGACCTCGTCATCGGCGACTGCTACTTCCACCAGGCACAGGTCTACAGCGCGGCCGCCCAGTACGCACGGATCCTCACGACCAAGGCCGACGTGCGCCTGAAGGCGAAGGCAGCGGACCGTCTGGGTCAGATGGCTGGCGCGAAGCGTCTGACCGATCGGGATGTCGGGCGGCTGAAGGCCGACTTCGGGCGCGCCATTGTCGAAGAGGCCATCGATTTCGGTCAGGCGCGATGGCCCCAGAAGCTGGGCCGACCCGATGAGAGCCTGCAAAAGCTGGACATCTTCCTAGAACGGTATCCCAACGGCCTGTTCGGCCCTCAGGTCCGCAAGACCCTGGTTGCCCGGCGCA
>JASLMQ010000753.1 GCA_030746455.1 Candidatus Latescibacterota bacterium | reverse complement strand
CCGGCCACAATGAAGCCGCAAAGTTTGGCTTAGAATGGCTCGAGTGTAGCTTCCCGAATCGAGTCAACAAGGTCTGCAACGGGCTAAGGAGCTACCACAACGGAGAGCTCTCGGATTGGCGGTACGGTAGACGGTTCAAGGGTGAGGGTAAGGCGGCCGACCTGCTCTCCGACTACTTTGCGATGCTCTGCCGACGTTTCGGCCTGGCCATGGATCATACGGACCTCTCCACGAACCACTTCCACGCCCCTGGCCCCGGCCAGCTGGAGCTCTCTTTCACCACCCAGAGTCGCTGACGTATCCGGCCGCCACGCCTATCTCATCGCCCCACCTCGCTGGCAATCCGGATCTTCGTCCCAGTCCTCGTCCCGATCTTCGTCTCAATCCTTGTCTCGATCCTCGTCGCTTTTCCCAACCCACTCCTGGAACCTCGCCCCTGAATCCCCAAGCAAGTCGGGCGGCGCATCGCGCCGCCCGATCTCCCTTCCTCAGATCTCAAATGTGCCATCCGGGTCGGCCAGGACTCGAAGACCGGTCGACTCAGGCCGCCTCTGCCGCCACCCGAGAGGCCATCTCCGCCCAGCGGGTGATACGCCCGGGCTCGCCGCAGAAGGTGTGGGTATCCTTCATGACCAGGTGGACGGGGCAGCTGCGGGCGATCTCGAGGGTTTCGCGCAGCTCGGCCTCGGCCCCCTCCCAGTCGGGCGTGGGGGAGCAGATGCGAGACGGGTTGGGCTTGTACACATATACGTACTTCCCGGCGATCCTCTCGGCGCAGAACTCGCGGTCGCACCACGGGGAAATGGACAGCCAGCGCAGGTGCGGGATCTGGGCGATGAGCAGGTCGAGCTTGTGATCGAGTGGCTCACAGCAGCCGTAGTCCACCAGGCCGAACCGGTTCAGCAGGGGCAGCTGGTACTGGAGGACGAACTCGTCGAACGGGTCGGGGCCCACGCCCACGGTTTCCTGCGACTCGCCCCAGCAAAGGCAGTGACGCGCCGAAGCCCGGCCATCGTGGCCTTCGCCGGGCAGGTCGGTGGTGGGGCATAGGCCGCCGGAGCCGGTGAGGTGGTCGGGGATGTTGTTGAGCGACACCTCGCCGGCCTGCTCGTACAGGTCCAGCTCCCGCTGGTAGTCGTCGCGCAGGAAGGTCTGCAGGCGGTGCAGGAGCCCGGGATTGTCGAACATGTCCATCATCATCTGATCGATGCCGCGCATGTGCACGAGGACCCGGGTGAGGCCGTAGCGCCAGGACATCCGTCCCCGTCGCTCGACCCTGAGCAGGTCGCCGAAGATGCCGTGGGCCAGGTCGGCCTGGAGGTCGGCGCCCTCCGGATCGAGCCGGATCGGCCGGGGATGGAGGCGGTCCAGGTCGGCCTCGGTCCGGATGGCAGGCTTGATCTGGTAGGCGCCGTCGCTCTGATCCGTGCGTTGCACCCCCAGCTTGAGACCGTAGTCGTCGTACCCGGCGCCGGTGGCCTGGATCGCTACCTCGAAGGTCGGCAGGATCGGGTAGTCATCGGGGATGTGGTCGCGACGCACGAGCTTGCGGCGCAGGGCCAACTCGAAGCCGCGGAGCGCGGGGTCCTGGCACTCCAGTTCTATCCAGGCGGCGTCGATCTCCTTCCATCCCCCCTGGGGGTTGGCGAAGACCATGGCCCGCTCGGGCTCTAGATCATTGCAGGCCGTCCACAAACGGACCTTTTCGGCCTGCGCCGGATCGGCGGCGGCCTCGGTCACCTGCAGGGCCAGGTCGCGGAGGACCCGGCGATCTCCGGGCGTTACGGTGGGGCCGGTGTCGCTCACAGTCGATCTCCTCCGGTCAGCCAGGGGTCACCGGCGCGCTCGAGCCAGCTCTCCATTCTATCTGATCCCTCAGTAGACCCCCAGCCTCAGCCCCTCGTCCACGAAGTATCGGTAGGTCTCGTAGTCCGTCGTCGTCGGGATCGAGTGATCGGAGTGCAGGATATATCCCGAGTCTTCCTTGACCACGGGGATCTTCTCCTGCAGCTCCTCCCGGATCGCGTCCAGGTCGTTCGCGACCAGGTTCCGGGCGTCCATCCCGCCGCACAGCACCAGACGGTCCCCGAAGTCCCGCTTGATCCTCAGCAGATCCATCCCCGCCTTCACCTCGATCACCTGCAGGCAGTCGATGCCTGCCTCGACCATGCCGGGCAGCAGGGGTTCGACGAACCCGCACGAGTGCATCACCACAGGCAGCCCCTTGCTGTGCGCGTAGTCGACCGTCTTCTGGTGCGCCGGCTGGATGATGGCCTCGTACATAGCGGGCGACATAAAGGGCCTTTCCTTGAATCCCATGTCCTCGAAGAACCAGATCCCGTCTGGCAGCCCTTCTTCATGGAAGAGGATCTCCATCAGCGCGATCGTGATGTCCGAGAACACCGTCGCCATGTCCCTCACCCAATCCGGGTCCTCGGCCATCCCGATCAGCATGTACTCGTGTCCGCACACCGGGTGCATCAGCTCGAACACGTTCACGCCCGTCCAGCAGAAGAACCGCTGGCTCTCCGCCGCGCGGGCCTTCGCCTCCCGGTAGGCCTCGAAGTTGATCCTCTCCCGCGTGGGCGTGAGCAGCGGCCGGATCTTCTCCTCCCATGCCGTCCTCTCCTTCACCTCGAAGTCAATGTGCTCGGGCGTTGTATTGTGTAGCTTGTGCGTCCGGAGCACGGCCCCGTTCCCGTCCCGCTTGACAATCGTCTCCTCCGTCTCCTCCAGCACCTCCGGCTCGAAATCGAGCCGGGCCACCATCCTGAGCGGCCCGCAGCCCGCCATGTCGAACCCGAAGTGTGTCGCAAGGTCCTCACCCTCGCTGATGTGTCCTTCCGCGCGCCACTTCTTCAGCGTGTCTCCCCAGAAGTGCTCGAACAGCCCGATTCGGTCCACCGGCTTGCGTCTGAGGATGTTCCCGATCCGCTCTGCGCCTGTCAGTTCAGCCATCAGATTCCTCCCGTTCTTGCATCGCCTCCGGAAAGCCGCTGGCTCCTGTCCCAACCATGAGTCGACCGCGCTGGAGGGGCACTGCCCACCCCCGTTCTTCTACCTGCTCGCGGAATCGAGTTGACGGAAGGCGCGGCGGACGAGGGCGCGTTCGTC
>JASLMQ010000752.1 GCA_030746455.1 Candidatus Latescibacterota bacterium | reverse complement strand
GTGGGCCATGGGCTGAGCGTTGCTCGAGGAAAGATCGGTGAGGATTAAGCCACTAATCGGCCGTTCGGTCAAGTTCGCCCGTGCCCCCTGGCCTCGTCGCGGTCACGAGTGCGGACGCGGGATCGGGGCGGGTCGGGAGATTGAAAATCCATCGAGCTGTGGTACTCTTAGGTACAGGAGAATTCACGCGCGCCCGGCGGCTCCGGATCTCCGCGCCGGCCGGCCGCGATCGAAATGGGGGGAAATGTGATGGCAACGGGATATCAGGGGAAGATCCTGCGGGTCGACCTGACCGACGGCAGAATCTGGTGCGAGGAGCCAGACGCCGATTTCTACCGCAAATACCTGGGCGGCTGGGGCTTCATCGCCTACTACCTGCTCAAGGAGATGAAGCCAGGAATAGATCCGCTCGGACCGGACAACAAGCTGATCTTCGCCGGCGGACTCTACACCGGCACCCAGCTGTCGGGCAGCGGACGGTCGGCCATCGGCGCGAAGAGCCCCCTCACGGGCGGATTCGGCGAAGGGGACGTGGGCGGATTCTTCGCTGTCGAGCTGGTGCGGGCAGGTTACGACGCCCTCGTTGTGCAGGGCCGCGCCGAAAAGCCGGTGTATCTCTGGATCGAGGACGACAAGGTCGAGATCAGGGATGCGAAGAAGCTGTGGGGCAAGGACGTCGTCGATACCGAGGAGATGATCAAGGCGGAGCTGGGTGAGGAGAATGCGCGTTTCGCCGTGGTCGGCAGGGCGGGCGAGAATCAGGTGGTGAATGCCTGCGTGATGCAGGACCTGCACCATTCCGCGGGGCGCACCGGGATGGGTGCGGTGATGGGCTCCAAGCTCCTGAAGGCCGTGGCGGCCAAGGGGTCGGGCAAGAAGGAGATCGATGACCCGTCGAAGATCAAGGAAGTATCCCAGTGGCTGCTGGGAGACGGCAAGGCCCGGTACCAGGGGATGCAGGAGCACGGAACCGACGGGGGACTGTCCAGTCTGAGCCAGAGCGGGGCGTTGCCGACCCGAAACTTCAAGTCAGGCCACTTCGATGGCGCGGACAAGATAACGGGTGCCACGATGACCGAGACGATCCTGAAGGACCGTGGCACCTGCTACGCGTGCGTGGTACGCTGCAAGAGGATCGTGGAGGTTGAGGACGGCCAGTTTCAGACCGACGCCGTTTTCGGGGGCCCTGAGTACGAGACGGTGGGGGCCCTGGGCTCCAACTGTGGCGTGTCCGATCTCGAGGCGGTTGCCAAGGGGAACGCCATCTGCAACGCCGAGGGACTGGACACCATCGGCGGAGGCATGATGATCTCGTTCGCCATGGAGTGCTTCGAGAACGGGATCATCACCGAGGAGGACACCGGCGGGATCAAGCTCAACTTCGGCAACGCGGAGGCGATGGTCAAGCTCTTGGAGATGACGTGTGCCCGGGAGGGGATCGGCGATCTGCTTGCACAGGGCTACGATGCCTGCATCGAGGCGTGGGGTGGAGACGCCAGGAAGTATGCCATCGAGGTGAAGGGACAGCCTTTTCCCATGCACGAGCCCCGTGCCAAATTCGCCCTCGGGCTGGGATATGCGGTTTCCCCGACCGGCGCCGATCACGTCCACAACATCCACGACACCGGCTTCACCACCGAGGTGGGTATGGACAGTGTCCATCCCTTCGGCGTTCTGAAGCCGCTTCCCGCGGATGACCTGAGCCCTGCCAAGGTTCGCCTGATGAAGTACGTGTCGGAGTGGTCCCTTGTGAAGAACATGCTAGGCATGTGCCTGTTCCTGCCCTACAACCCAAACACCACCGTCGACATCATTCAGGCGGTGACGGGCTGGGACACGTCGGCGTTCGACATCATGAAGGCTGGCGAGCGGGGAATGGCCATGGCGCGAGCTTTCAATGCGCGGGAGGGGTTCACCGTAAAGGACGACTACATGCCGGATCGTTTCTTCGAGTCGTTTTCGGACGGTCCGCTTGAGGGTGTGGGGCACAAGCGCCACGTCTTCCGCTCCGCGCTGGAGACCTACTACGGCATTTCGGGCTGGGATCCCGATCTGGCAGCCCCGACAAGGGGCAAATACCAGGAGTTGGGACTCGACTGGGTGGTCGAGGACCTCGAACGCTATGACGCGGTGTCCGGCTAGGCGCAAGCGGTGACGTGTGGCAGGGCGGCTCGGCCGATCGCCCTGCCCGAGGAGGCAGAAATGGGAGCGGAACCTGACCTGAAGACCGTGGGTACCCGCACGACGAAGGTGGACGGGCCGGAGCTGGTGACCGGTCGGGGCGTCTTTGCCGAGGACGTTCGCCTGCCTGGCATGCTACACGGGCGCGTGCTGCACAGCCCGCACGCCCACGCGCGTATCCGCAGGATCGATGTGAGTAGGGCGCTGAAGCTGGAGGGCGTGGTGGACGTGATCACGTCGACGGAGGCGCCGGGCATGTCCCTGTTCGCCGATGGTGAGGTCTGCTACGAGGGCCACAAGGTCGCCGCCGTTGCCGCCGAAGACCCGGACATCGCCGAGGATGCCCTGGAGCTGATCCGCGTCGACTACGAGGCGCTCCCTGCGGTTACGGACCCGGCCGCCGCGATGGCGTACGATGCACCCCTGGTCCGGCTCGACGTTCCTGCGGGGGAGGTGCCGGACGCCCAGGGACGGACGCTTCCCAACG
>JASLMQ010000751.1 GCA_030746455.1 Candidatus Latescibacterota bacterium | reverse complement strand
CCGCGCTCTCTGCGAGAGTATGCCTTTGGTCCAGCCATTCTGACTGCAGCTCACCATCACGGCCGCGACGGGGGGTACTCCCGGCAGAACGCCTCGGCGATCTCCCAGAGATCGGGCGTAAGGAATTGCTCGACCCTGGATCGAATGGGATCGGGGACGGGTCCGTAGAATGCCTCTGCGATGCCGCCCGTGATGCAGGCCAGGGTGTCGCTGTCGCCGCCGAGGGAGATGGCGTTGCGGACGGCGTCCTCGTAGGAGTCCGAATCGAGGAAGGCGATGATGGCCTCGGGCACCGTTCCCTGGCAGCTGATGTCGAACGCGTAGGTCGGCCTGATCTCGTCGATGGTACGCGACAGGTCGTAGTCGAATCGCTGCTGGATCTCGGCTCGGATCGACTCCTTCGCGGCGCCCGTTCGCGCGAGGAGGACGGCGAGGGCCGTGGCCTGTGCGCCTTTGACCCCCTCCGGATGGCTGTGCGAGATCTCTGCCGTGTGAGCCGCCTCCCGGAGGACTTCCTCTTCCGCGACAAAGGCGAAGCCCACAGGGCTCACGCGCATGGCCGATCCGTTTCCCCAACTGTTGTAGGGCGCGGGATCATCGGAGTACAGCCAGTGGATGAACGTCCCCCCGTAGCCGGCATTGGGATAGCGTCGGCCGATCTCCCTGATGGCCTCCAGGTAGGGACGGTCCGATAGGATGGCATCGGCGACGGCGAGGGTGAGCACGGAGTCGTCTGTGAAGCGACACCCGGGCTCGAAGAGCGAGAAGTCCTTCGTCTTGATGGGGCTGTGCTCGTAGGCCGAGCCGATGATGTCTCCCGCAATCGCTCCAGTCATAGTGTCGTCTTCCAGGGTCTCAGTGGGGGCTCTCCCTGAAAAATCGCGGAATCAGCGCCGTACCAGATCCTGACGCCGTTGGAGAAGCAGGTTCCGCGGCGGGCCGAAACGCCTGGTGGCACAGTAGTGTCGGCAGTGCAAGATCAGAGGGGTGGGGGAAACGCGGGACGACGGTGGAAGGCCCATTGGCCCCAAGCGTGGCTCTGCAAACGTGCAGAACACAGACGGTCCGGAGACCGCTCAGCCAAGATGCTCCAGCGCTTGCTCGATGGCTTCGACCGCCCTCCGTTCCAACCGCAGACACGCGTCGAGGGTCACGGCCTCGGCGCGCCTCTGCTCTGACGTCCAGCTCCAGGGGAAGGACACGCAGTCGCGGCCATCGTGGAGACGCTGTTTGGCGAGGTCGTAGAACCTCGACGCTTCCTTGAGGCAAGTCTCGGCCTCGCCGCCGAGCTCGTGGGATGCGGTGCGAAGGAAGACCGAGGCGGCCCGGCGGGAATTCCAGAGAATGGCGTAGCTGTGGGCGTTGGCGTGGAGGGTGCCGGTTGGCAGATCGGGTCCGCTGCTACCGAATCCCTCGTTGAGGCCATCGATCCATGCCTCGTAGGCAGCGAAGCCGCTCAGATAAGGACTTCCGGTTTCCGGGTGGGCCCCCATCTCGCGGGTTCGGGCCAGCGCGACCGCAGTGCGGAGGGATTCCGTGAGTGCCTCACGCCGCTCCAGGCAAGCGTCGTCATTCCGGACGAACCCGAAGGACCACGGCAGGACTTCCGTCTCGGTGTAGCCATCCTCACCGGCGGCGTACATCCGGCAGATGAGGCCTCGTCCCCTGTCGCGATAGCCCACGGTGATGCTGCACTCCTCGCCGGAGTAGAGAGCGGGCCGGCCGGCATCGATGCTGGTCACGAGCGCGCGACGTGAGGCCTTCAGGCGATCGGCGTCGGGCCGGAGCCCGTGGAAGTTGTGCCATTCGATGGAATAACGGAGCGCAGCGGCAAGGGGGGCCTCGATGTCGAAACCGAGTGTCGTGGCGCTGGGGCACCAGACCGGCTGAGCGATGTGGAGCTTGAACGCGGCACCGGACAGGCCCATCAGGTCCTCGTAGGTGACCTCCTCGCCGGTGGCGTTCAGACAGGCGGTGTAGGTTCGGATGAAGGAGATGTCGCGCTGGTCGAAGCCGTCACCCCAGCGGACCTCTTCGAGACCCTCGATCCACGCGCCATCTCCCTTCTGGGCAAGCCGGTACCTGAACGGGGTCCTGTGGACGGACGAAGGCGCGGATGCGAGCTCTTCCTGGAGGCGATCGAGAAACAGGTGGACCGAATAGCCCCAGTCCAGAACCCGCTGGGGGGTGCGGTTCATTCCGTGCGCGATGTCGAGAAGATCGCAGGACTCGGGGCTGTCTCGACGGTCGAGGATGTGGCTGTACATGCGGTAAAGGTCGTTCATACACCCGAGCGTCCTGCGGCTGTCCGTCCTGGCGAACCGGAAATCCGTAAGGGAGTCGGCAAGCTGGTCGACACTCGTGGGGGCGACCCCTTCCGACAGAAGCACGGGCCCCAGGTTTTCGAGCAGGATCGTGCCGAGATGCGACAGCTTCCTCTTCGGCACTCCGAAAACGATGAAGGAGAAGAGGCTTTGCTCGTGGACGAACAGCAGGACCTTGCGCCGCAACATCCAGACCTGGTTGACGTACCAGGTGTTGAGAGGCGTCACGTCTGCTGGATCGACTCTGTCGAGCACGTCGGGAGACCCGGGGATTTCGTTGAGGAGCTTCTTTGTGCACTTCAGGAGGAGCATGGTGTAGAACCCCGAACCAACTACGAAAACCGCGACAGACGCGAAAGGAACCCAACAGCAGAGGGCAGGAGCAAGAGACCCTGCCGCAGGAGCGGGAAGGTCCAGAAACCTGCCCAAATGTATACCCATTCCACGCCTGATGTCAAGCGGTTTCGTCCCCGGTCACTCGCGGACTTCCGGTGACCCTGGCCGGGATGAAGGGGGACACTCCGACGTTGCGTTTCCGGCCGATTCGCCTATACTATGGGCGCATCTCTCTCCTTGGGCGCTCACGACACGGGGGTGCGCCGACGATGGCCGCACACAGAGTCATCCTCCACCTGGACCTGGACGCCTTCTTCTGCGCGGTGGAGGAGCAGGACAATCCATCGCTAAGGGGCAAGGCCTTCGCGGTTGGGGGGCGTCCCGAGGGCCGGGGCGTGGTGGCCTCGTGCTCGTACGCGGCCCGCGTTTTCGGCGTGCGATCGGCGATGCCGATGGCTCGAGCGGTCGGCCTGTGCAAGGGATTGGTCATCGTACCGCCGCGCCACGGTGAATATGCAGCCGCCTCGAGACAGGTCATGGAGCGGCTGGACGCGATCACGCCCCTTGTGGAGCCGGTGTCGATCGACGAGGCCTTCCTGGACGTGTCGGATTGCCAGGAAACGGGCGAAGACCTGGCGCGAGGGCTGCAGCAGACGATCCGGGAGGAGCTGTCGCTGCCGTGCTCGCTGGGTGTGGCCACGAGCAAGATGGTGGCGAAGATCGCCAATAATCTAGGAAAGGCGGCCAAGGGAGGCGACGAGCCGCCCAATGCGATCACGGTTGTGGAGCCTGGCGGCGAACAGGCCTTCCTGGCCCCGTTGCCCGTGGGTGCGCTCTGGGGTGCGGGACCCAAGACGGCCGCGCGTCTGGAGCAGCTCGGCATCCACACCATCGGGGATCTCGCCGGGTGGCCGGAGGACGACCTCGTCCACCGGTTCGGGCAGCACGGTGTCGCGCTGGCTCGGTACGCGCAGGGGATCGACGAGAGCCCGATCCAGACCGAGAGGGAAGCGAAGTCGGTGAGCAAGGAGACGACGTTCGCGAGGGATATCCGGGACGGGGATGCGCTGCACGGCACGCTGCTCCATCTCTCCGAGTCGGTGGGACGGGAGCTGCGCCGGGAGCAACTGAGCTGCCGCACCGTGAGCATCAAGTTCCGCACGGCGGATTTCACGACGTTGACCCGACAGGTTACGCTCGAGGAACCGACGGACATCGATCAGGATATCTATGCCGCCGCCAAGGAGCTGTTCGACCGTCTCTGGCGGCCCGGTCAGGCCGTGCGCCTCCTCGGGGTGGGTGCCAGCCGGTTCGATTCGCCAGCGCAGCAGCTGACGTTCTGGGAGGATGAGGAGAAACGACATAAGGGCCTTCAGGACGCGGTGGACTCGCTTCGAGAACGGTTCGGAGACCGTACGGTGAGGTGGGGAAGCGAAACACTGCGAGACGAAGGCGAGAAGCATTGAGAATTGGGAATTGTAGATTGAAGAATGCAGGGTCGGAGATGTCAGGCAGGGATGGATTGGGTGGCAGGGACGAGCAGCCTGGAACTCGCCAACTCGGAACTGGTTAGGGCGGAAGGGCAGGTAGGCGGGAAGAATGTAAAAGTGAGAAATGGTAAGCACAAAAGGTATGATGAGAGTCAGAACCGAAAGGAGAGAAGAATGGCGCTACCGATCATCATGCACGTGAACTACTGCGAACAGGGGCAGACGATCCCGGAGATGTGCGAGAAGGCCGTACGATGGGGTTTCGACGGCATCGAATTTCGGCGCAAGCGATCCGGCGAGGACGAGACGCCCGAGCAGTACGTTGACGCGATCGCGAAGGCGGTGAAGGAGACGGGCCTCAAGCACGTTCTCTTCGGTGGACCGGGCATCGAGCTGATGTCGGAAGATGACGGGGCGCGGAAGGCAGAGGTGGAGGAAGGGCTGGCCTTCTACCGGCTGGCGGCGGAGCGCCTGGAACTGACGGTGTGCAACATCATGTCCGGGTCTCTGCGGAATCCGGACAAGAGCATTCCGTACGCGGAACAGCACCTCCACGGGTCGGCTGTGGCAACGGAGGATCATTACGCGTGGGCCGCGGAGGGCTTCCGCGAGCTGGGCGCACTGGCGCAGGAGCTGAGAATCAAGCTCGCCTTCGAGACACACGGGGGGTATCTGCACGACCTGCCCGAGCCGACGAGCAAGCTACTCGAGATGATCGACTCCCCGGCGGTGGGGGCGAACCTGGACTACGGGAACATGGCCTACTTCCCCGGGGGCCCGAGCCTGGGTGAGGCGATCGAGACGCTGGGCGAGCGGATCTTTATGCTCCATCTCAAGAACTCGATCCCTGTAGGCAATGAGCGGATCCGGATCGGACTGGGCGACGGGGTGATCAACAACCGGGAGTTTCTGCTTCTGATGAAGACGCGGGGGTTCGAGGGACCGATCTGTATCGAGGCGCCCCGGCCCGGAGACCGGGAGTGGTTCGCTCAACAGGATCTGGCATATGTCAGGGCGGTGATGGAAGATATCGGGTGGTGACAAGCCGGCAGAGGGCGAAGGGCAGAGGGCAGAAGTGGACACCAGCTTTCAGCTGTCAGCCCTCAGCGAAACCAGCACCGGCCACTCCTGCGTGTCGCTCAGTACCCAGTCGAGGTAGGGTCTGTGGCGCCAATCAGTTCCAGAGGTATCGCCAGACGCGTCTCCACCAGGGCCCGGAGCGGGTGGCCTGCTCGATCCATCGGGTGTATGACCTCGGGGCCCAATGTACGGGATAGGGCTTCACGTCGCGAACCCGGTATCCATAGGCCAGGGACAGGAGGCGGGAGATCTTCTTCAGCCGGGGACGGGTGCTGTGGATTAGGGCGATCGCTTCGCGCTCGCTTTCTTCTGCCCCTCCTGGTTGCAGGCGTCGGATCCCACCGGCGATGGTCACACGGGCGGCCAGCCGATCCGAGACCAGGGCGTGCCCGATCTCCTCGGCCTGGGCGACCGATGCCACGGGGGCGAAGACGAGCAGTGCCCTCGGATCGGTGGCCAGATACCGTTGTAGTCTCCTGTCCCGGGGCTCCCGGGGCGGACCCGGGCCCCGGCGGATACGTTGGACGACCCAGTGAACTGCGATCAGCACGAGCGTGATCGCCACGATCAGGCCCGTGTTGCGAAGAACGGCGCGGACACCGGCTCTCCGCGCCATTTGCTTCCGGCCGATCTCTTCCGCGAGATCGTACACCATCGCCTGGGGGACCTTCACCTCGCCTGCCAGACGGTGGGCGATCGCGTTCACCAGGGCTTCGTGCTCCCCCAGGAGACCCGACCCACGCTGGCCATCGAGAATCCGCCTCGCCAAGGCGGCAGAGATCTCCCCGACAAGCCCGTTCGGGTCGGACGCCTGGACTGTCGCAGCGCCATCGCTGGTTGCCTGTGCCACCGACTGAGGGAGCGCCGCCGCGAGCAGGGGGATGGCCCAGAGCATGCGGCGAAGAGCGCGTCGGCGTCGGCGGAAAGCCGGTGACTGACTGCTCATGGCTTCCAATCTCCGGTAGCCTTGGAAAGACTGAGCAGCTCCGTATCATCGATGCGGAAGGCGGGAACGGCGATCACCTCCGGGGAATCCTCCGCGTGAACCTCGGACACGCGACCGATGAGCCGGGGAACGTGACTGCGGATGGTCTTGACGATCAGGAGCGATCGGGACGCCTCTATGACACGATCCCCGGACCGATAGATCGACTGGACGCCGGCGAGGACCCTCGCGCTAACGGCGAGCGCCTCACCCACCACCACGCGACCGATCCGCTCGGCCTCGTCCTCGGATGGGGTGGCGACGAAGACACCAAAGGGTTCGTCGCGATCGCGCATGCCTCGCTGAATGGCACCGAGGATTCTTCTCAGGACCAGAATCGCAATCACGATCGCGATAGCTTTTGCAAGATTGATCACGATGCTCGTGATCAGCCTGTCGCGTTCCTCCTTCTTGTGCCGGGTACGTTCCGCTGTGGCGCTGTAGACCGCCTGATCTTCCGCAAGTCGGCGGGCCACCCGGG
>JASLMQ010000750.1 GCA_030746455.1 Candidatus Latescibacterota bacterium | reverse complement strand
GTACACGAGGAACGACGTGTACAAGGCGCTCGACGGGTATCGGACCATGGTCGCCCACTTCCACATGGGCTTCTGGGAGCAGTATCGCGACGGAGGAGATCTCTCCTGGATCAAGCTATTCAAAGAGCTGGGCGTCAACATCGTTCAGCTCAACGACTTCCACGGCGACGGCCACCCCAATGAGACCGGGATCGAGAGACTTGAGGAGCAAGACGTGTACTTCGAGGCGTGCAGGGAGCACTCGGATGAGGACTTCCTGATCATCCCCGGAGAGGAACCGAATGCGCACACCGGCGGTCACTGGGACCTGATGTTCCCCAGGCCCGTCTACTACACCAACTACAGGACGGATGAGCAGCCCTTCGTTGAGAACCTGCCGTCTCTCGGGAGGGTCTATCACGTGGGTAGCTGTGAGGATCTGCTGCGCCTCCTCAACGAGGAGAACGGGGCCGCCTGGACCACCCATCCGAGGACGAAGGGCTCCGTCGGATTCCCCGACAGGATGAGAGACACGGAGCTATTCAGGAGTCGCCGATGGATCGGCGCGAGCTGCTCCTACCTGCCGGCCGACATGTCGTTCAAGAGGCTGATCGACGACAGGTGCGAGGGCTTCTACAATGATATGAACCAGTGGAGTCCGCCCAAGTACCTGGTTGGTGAAGTGGACACGTACAAGAAGCGCGACGACTACGAACTGTACGGCGATTTCATCCTGAACTACCTCAAGATGGACCGCGCACCCGATGTGGAGGATTGGAGCGCGGTCCTGGCAGCGCTCCTGAGCGGCGAGTTCTTCGTCACGACCGGAGAGGTCTTGATCCGGGACTTCGAGCTGGTGGATGGCGCGGTCGTCGCGGACGTCGAGTGGACGTTCCCCCTGGACTTCGTGGAAGTCGTGTGGGGCACGTCAACTGGTGTCGAACGAGAGATCGTCTCCACGACAGAGCTCCCGCCGTTCTCGTGCCGAAGCTTCCGCATACCCTATCCTACGGAAGCGACGTGGGTCCGCTTTGCGGCGTGGGACTGCGCGATCAACGGCGCCTTCACCCAGCCTGTCGTGCTTCATCAGTCAGATGCTGGGACCTAGCCCCTCTCAACCCACCGATACGCCGCCTGCCCGTTATCCCTGAAGTACTTCCGGTGGGCCTCTTGGCCCTTACCCCCGAAGTACTCCTTCACCACATTGATCATCGAACCGTAGCCGGCAGCACGCTCACAGACGGGCCAGTTGCTGCCGTACACGAGCCGGTCTTCCCCGAAGGCACCCCACAGGGCGTCCAGGGTTGGGACGTAGTACGCGGGATCCGTCGGGGCCGGCTGCTCAACGGCCTGCTCGGGCAGGGCCGAGACCTTGCAGTAGACGTTCGCGTGCCTGCCGACCGCTTGCATGCCGGAAACCCAGTCGGGGTCGGGCGGGTTCCCGTCGATGGGCACGTGCACGATGTGGTTCAGCACGATGCGCAGGCTCGACAACCGCCCGGCCAGATCATCCACAGCGGAAAGCTCGGGCGTGCGAACGAGCAGGTCCAGGGTGAGGCCCCGCTCGGTCATGGCCTCGAGCTGGGCGGTGTAGGCGCCGCGCTCGATCTCCTGTATGTTGCGCCCCCCCCCGATGCGGATGCCCCGGTAGAGCGGATTGGCCGCGAACCTCTCCAGATGCTTCAGGAAATCCGGGTCGGCCGGATTGAGATTGCCGACGAAGCCGACGATGAAGGGCTCGTCAGCGGCGAGGTCCAGAATCCACTGATTGTCCTCCACGCGGTTGCTGGCCTCCACCACCACGGTGCCGACCACACCCTCGGGCTCCGCGAGGGCCTTGCAGCGTTCGGGGAGCACCGTGCGATAGAGGAGTTCGTTGTCGGCCGGCGGCCAGGGCACGCCCTCGGGGCGAGAGGGGTCGTAGAAGTGCGTGTGCGTATCGATGATCATATCGCGCCTACCTCCTGGCAATCGGTGATTGGGTCTCTCCCAAGCTTGATATCAAACCTGGCTGTGAGCTGGCCTCATCTGTCGAGCGACGCAGTGAGCGGAACGATGTACCGGTCCCCGGGATTAACCAGATAGGTGTGGCCCGCGGAGAAGTCCGATCGGTCCACGAACCCCCTGATCAGCGTCAGATCGCCCGTGGAAATGATCCCATCAGAGATGGCCTGGATGTCGTATGTCGTGTCCCACGGCACATCGTTCTGGAAGTGGATCGTCTGTCCCACCAGATCCGCATTGTCCGGAAGCGGAGGATCCAGGGCGACCCGCTGGTCTGCGGGATCCGAGGTGTCGATCCGCTCCACGCGGCCGGTGTAGGCGGCCTGCTCCGATGTGAGGGCGATACCGTGCACCGATAGCCGACGCCCGTTCACCATCCGCATGGCAGTCACCTCACCACCGGACATCCGGACCATGCCGATCTGACCGTCGAACTCGATCCCACCCTCCACAGCGACCTCGGTCGGCTCCTCACACGATATGAGGATGTCCGTAGCGCCATCCGCGTGTCCGACCGAAACGGCAGCCACGGAGCTCGGATCGCCCTGATGACTCACCTCCAGTCGCCTAACACTTTCTATGAGAGGCATCCGGTCATAGGGCTCGATCAGTGTGACGAACTGGCTCTCGGCCTCCTCTCCAGTCCTGCTCTGAAGCAGGTACCTCAACCGTCTGGGGTTGCCCGTCTTGTTCTGCGGCGGATCGCCGCTTGCCAGAGCGACCTCGTCACAGGACGTGAGCGCGTGGAGCCTCAGATGCGGCTCGGCGCCCTCGGCGATACGTCCCCGGAGGTCCTCTGCCTTCCAGTCCACGGTGAATCCGCCATCGACGACACCCGACGACCGTTCGACGCTATACAGGTACGAGTGCCCGGACCGGCGCAACCGATCATCCAGCTGGGCGAAGGGGACGTCCGGTCCGGCGTAGGTACCCTCTGACTGCCTCTGCAGATCCAGACCCTCCACGCTTGCCGCTTCGGCAGGGCCGTGATAGGAAAGCCGGTGGGTGCTGCCGCCGCGAACCCGGAAGACGTCCAGGACATAGCTGTCGGTGTCGGAGACATCGACCAGGGCAAGGGTCCGGCGATACGTCTTCAAGCCCTCGTAGGCGTTCGGTGAAGATACGTCCATCACCCGCAGCGGCAGGGCCTCCGAGAAGAGGTGGAGCTTGCCACCGGGGCTGCCCGCCGTAGGCCCGTCGTCCACTACGACCGTGTTGTGGCTGATGGTATTCGACGTCCACGCGCCACGCTTGGGCCAGGTGCCCGTGAACTCCGGGTACCCCAGATCCGGGAGCATATGGATGTTCTTGGCGGTGAGGCCGATGTTGAGGGCATCGTGATGCGAGTGCCCCTTGCCATACCCGTGATGGATCCAGAGCGCCCTACCTTCCTTGGCGTTATCGGTCTGAAGGACGGCCTGACCATACCGGCCAAGGTGATCCGACCGGATCGCGAAGGCACTGTCGCGAGCCGTCTCCTGAATCTCTCGGGCAACGGCGAGTGGGTCTGCGTCGAAGATCGTGCCCCTTAGCTGATCAACGTCTCCGTTGGCGAAATGCCAGGCCAGTGTCGCAAGTCTGGGATCTCGGTACAGGCGGTATCCCCGCGCGAAGGTGCTCGCTTCACCCGTCCGTCCCCACGTGCCAGTGGCGCCGCTGTCGCCGATGTTCGGCATGGCGGCGTCCAGGCAGTTCAGCCGGGGCTGGACCAGGAAGCACTGCTTCAGCCTGGGGTAGTCCCGAACCAGGTTGCGCGGGGAATCGGGATAGGCCTCCAGGATTTCGGCCAGGTCGATGAAGTGGCGGACCCAGATCATACCGTACCCACCGCACTCGCCACCCATGCCATCGCGGTCGAGCCCCTCCTCGAGCACCCAGGGCACCGGATCCTTCACGCGTTCGGAGGGCCCCGGATATCTCGGATCGAAGAGCCAGTCCAGCCACTGTCCGCTCAGGTCCGGTCTGTCCAGGGCGATCGCACAGACGGCCAGGCATGTGTGGGTCATCCCCGTGTTGCCCGCGATCCGGCTGTCTTTGCACGATTCGAGCGCTTCGATGATCAGGTGATCTTCGATGTGGCGGCAGATTGCGCCGATATCGTCCTTGCCGGTCAGGCCGTGATCGTCGGCCTTCCTGCTCACGAACTCGACCAGGGCCGTGTCGGTCTGGATCGCCTCGAAAGCGATGTCGTAGGCGCGCGCGAAGTCCGCCGCGTTGGTCTCCCAAATGCATCCCTCGATCCGGCCGGTTCCGCGGCCGCCCTGACTGTGCTGGAAGCCCATCTTGTGCAACGGGAGGAAATTCATCTCCGGGTAGACATCGGCGATGCGGTCCAGCAGGACCCCGACCTTGTGCGCGTACGCCGCTCCCCCAGTGAGGGCGTAGGCGTCCTTGAGCGCGTCGATCCCGCTGTGGATGCCGCGCCAGACGGCCCACTGGTTGAAGTAGGCGATCGGGTGGTATCCCCGCCCCGCCTCGTCGACCATGCCGTAGCCGTTATCCACCAGCAGCTTGTGGGCGGGATCGCTCGGGTCCGGGTGCTCTGCGTTGAACAGAAGGGACTGGTCGCCAAGCTCACGACGGAAGAAGCCGTGCTCGTCCAGCGCGGTCGCATGGAAGGCGCCGAAGTCGTTCTTGGGATAGACCTCGCCGCAGTTGGGACAGCTGACCTTCCACGGCGTCTTCCACAGATCATGTTCCCACGCATAGCCGCCGTGGGACAGTATGCCCTCCCTGCAGTTCGGGCACCCTGGCTCCTTGCCCTCGTAGATCACGCCCACATTGAAATTGGCCGCCCGGGGAAGCCACTGGCTGGTGACCAATTCCCAGAGCTCATCGTCGGACTTCTCGACCCAGATCTCCGCCCGCTTCACTGCATCCTGCTGCTGCTTCCGTGCCCAGTCGAACCGCTCCACGTTCTTCAGCGCATTGGCCCGCATCTCGGCGGTTACGAACCGGCTGTGGTCCTTGGCGTAAGCCGCCGAGGCCACGGCGCACAGGATAAGCGTACTGGCGAAGACGGCAACTGCGAATGTGATCATGGCTGACTCCAGAGGTTGACGGGTTGCTGGTGTTCTCGGTCTGTGCATCGATTGTCACGCGCCCTGGCTCCGCAGGACCTCGTACTCGGCCTGTACCTTCGCCTCGTTCTCAGCCCGACGCTGCATGGCGTCCGGATTCCTGATCCCGGCCACAATGTCGGCTTCTCTGGTGGGCCGCGGAACGGCCCCTTCCAGGATGGGATCTTGTGTTTGCTCCAACACCCGGTGCAGCATTGCGTCCATCTCTGCTTCCGTTGCTCGGTGGACCTCCTGGCCCACCAGGTTGTCCTGCTCCCAGGGATCATCCGCGAGGTCGTACAGCTCGATCGGGGGTCGCGGCGCGAGGTGCGCATCCCCCATATCGCGCCGTGTGGCCGTCACCTCGATGTCGGTTGGTAGTGCGAGCCTTGGGCCCTCGCTGTAGTTGCGGATGTACTTGTACCGGTTCGTACGGACACACCGTTTGATGTCATCGGCTGTGGTGTTCTTCTCCGCGAAGATCGATGCTCTCCCCTCCCTGCTCCCGCCGGCCAGCTGCCCGAGGAAGGACTCACCATTGCATCCCTCCGGAGGTGATACCTCGGCGATTTCCACCAGCGTGGGGAGCAGGTCGACATTGCTGATCATGGCGGGCACGGTGCGTCCGCCCCGGATACCTCCCGGCCATCGCATCAGCAACGTGGTTCGGATTCCGCTGTCGTACAGGGTGGCCTTGGCGCGCGGGAAGGCGATGCCGTGGTCCGTCGTGAAGACCACAAGGGTGTTGTCCGCGAGTCCGAGCGACGACAGGGCGTCCAGGATCTGGCCCACGGTATGGTCCATCCGGCGGATATTCTCGTAGAACATCGCCATGTCCATGCGAAGGCCTTGCGTGTCCTTCAGGTACGGCAACGGACTGATGTCCTCTTCCCGCACCGGAAGCAGCTCGAGCCCCCCGTAGGCACGATGGACCTCTGAGAACCCCACTTCGAGGTAGAACGGGCGTTCGGACTGCGTCGGGAGCCGTTCAAGATGGTCAACGACCATAGGTACCACGGCCCGACAGCCATAGGCCCGACGCTCGCTTATCAAATCGTATCCCAGCCGCGTCGGATCCTCGGCAACGTGCTGCAATCCGAACAGCGCGGTATCGTAGCCGGCACGCTTCAGTTCGGACGGCAGGAACGGGTTCGCGTCGGGGATGTCCCACCCCAGGTTCACAAGTCCCATCAGTCCGTTGACGTGCGGGTACCGGCCCGTGATGATGCCCCCGCGACTCGGGCTGCAGTAGGGCGCGGTGCAGAAGTGGTTCTCGAAGCGGACACCCTCGCCGGCCAGGCGGTCGAGGTGAGGACTCGACAGTGCCGGATCCCATCCATAGCAGCCCAGGTGCGTTCCCAGGTCGTGCATGGTGATCAGGAGGATGTTCGGCCGTTCATCCATCTTCACTCCCTTCGCTGCTGGATCGCCATCGCACCGGAATCAAGAGCGCACACAGAGTAGGGAATCGATCGCGCGAACGCAAGCAGATCGGTGGGTCCCGTCCCTGCCGAACGCACTTGCTGTGGCACGCAAGCTGCTGGAGTGCCAGGCCGTGCCCGGCCACGATCCACCCTATCCGTCGCCTGCAAGAGGTTCAGAGGGATTCGGACATCCCGATCCCCGGAGGGAGCATGAAACGTATGGAGTTCTCACCTGGGCCGATTGGAACACTCCTTTCAGGTTCGGGCGCCTGGAGGGTCCGACTCACCTTCTCAGCGATCGAGTGTCGCTCGCACGATCACGACGCCCGGTTCCCGTTCGGCGAGGTCGCGCAGATCCGATGTTCGCCCGGGTGGGTGTGGGCGACCCTCGAGATCTCGTCCGGTCCACGAACGGTCGAGCTCAGGGGCATGGGCAACCGTAGGGCACGGCGGCTGGCCGAACTGCTGCGGAAGCGTGTGGTGGGGGATGCGCTGGCCGTCCTGAAACCACACAGGGCACAGCTGGAGGGCCTCTGGCAGTCCTACACCGATTTCCTGGAGGCACCGCGGTACCTGGCCCGCCCGGATCTCGAGGAATGGGCGAAGGCCAACCGGAATCGGTACGGCACGGTCGCCCGGATCATCGACGATCTCCTCCGACGGCCTGTCCTTGCCGGTCACCTCGCGTCCGGCGGCCTGCTCGAGCGATCGTGTATCCTCCTGGCGGGCCTGGATGGGGACACGGAGCATCTGGCCGATCGTAACGAGGACTTCGTCCGGAAGGATATGGACAGGCATCAGGCGTTTTTCGATGCGGTTGAAAGCACGCCGCTCACTCCGGAACAGCGAAGGGCTTCGGTGGTGATGGAAGACCGTAACCTCCTCGTGGCCTCCGCAGGATCGGGCAAGACGTCTACGGTCGTTGGCAAGGTGGGATATGCGTTGCTACGTGAGCTGGTTGCGCCGGACGAGATCCTCATCGTCGCCTTCAACGCCCACGCCGCGGCAGAGCTCGAGGAGCGCGTCCACGAACGCCTGGGGCAGTGGCTTCCCGTCCCCGTATCGATCAAGGCGAAGACCTTCCACGCGTTCGGCCTGGAGGTCATCGCCGAGGTGGAAGGGGCGAGACCTTCGGTTGCGGGAGGCGGCGACGCGGACGGGGTGATCGACGGGATGATCGAGGATCTGCTGGAGACGGATTCCGCCTTCGCCAGGGCATGGATGGAGTTCCATGCACTCTACCCTGAGGAGGCGCTGGATCCTGCAACGTTCGGATCCAGCGAGGCGTGGGACGCCTACGTGAAGCGCACGGGTGAGTATGCAAAGGGCCGGTACGGATACCTCACGCTCAACGATGAGCTGGCCGGCTTCCAGGGCGAGCGCGCCATCGCCAACTGGCTGTGTATCAATGGCCTCGACTACCAGTACGGCCCTCCCGGCAAACGTCGACAGGCCAGCCCGCACCACTACCTTCCGTCGATCGAGACCCGTATCGTGCACCTCCCCTTTGATCCGGAGGGGTACGCACCGTCCGCGTTCGAGAAGGAGCACAAGACCTACCGGACGTGGAGACGCAGCGGGTCTCCACGAGAGACGGAAGACGTCATCGAAACCC
>JASLMQ010000749.1 GCA_030746455.1 Candidatus Latescibacterota bacterium | reverse complement strand
ACAACGGCCGAAACCGACGAGGAGGCCTACGAGCTGCTGAGGTCGCTCGGCATGCCGTTCCGAACGGCGGAGGCGGCTGCGTGAGGGTTTGGGTCTGAGGCAGGATAGGGAGGCAGATAGTGGCCAGGAAAGCGCTCATCTACAAGGCGAACCAGAAACCGAAGTTCGCCGTACGCAGGTACAACCGTTGTCATCGGTGCGGGCGGCCCAGGGGATTCCTGAGGCGTTTCGGCATCTGTCGAATCTGCTTCCGCGAACTGGCACTCGCCGGCGAGATTCCCGGTGTGACAAAGGCAAGCTGGTAGACCGCAGCAGAGAGAAGGAGCCCCGACGTCTATGAGCATGACCGATCCCATTTCGGATATGCTGACCCGCATCCGCAATGCGTCAAGAGCGGGTCACCGCAAAGTGGATATCCCCAGTTCCAATCTGAAACGGGAGATCGCCCGCATTCTCAAGGATCGCGGGTTCGTCCACAACTTCGCCTACGTCGACGACAACAAACAGGGCTACCTTCGTCTCTATCTGAAGTACAGCGAGGACGAGGAGAGCGCCATCCAGGGGTTGGAGCGGGTCAGCCGGCCCGGCCTGCGCAAGTACGTCGGGAAGGGCGATGTCCCCCGGGTCCTCAACGGGTTGGGGGTCGCCATTCTCTCTACCTCGAGCGGCATCCTCACCGATTCCGAAGCCCGGGATCGCGGAACAGGTGGAGAGGTAATCTGTCGAATCTGGTAAGTCTGCCAAGGAGTGGGCCGTGTCCAGAGTAGGTAAAGAACCGATTCTCATTCCCAGCGGGGTCGAGGTCAAGCTGGAACCCCGATCGGTGCACGTCAAGGGGGCCAAGGGCGAGGTCCAGGTCCACGTGAACCGGCTCGCCCGCGTGCAGCAGGAGAACGGAACGCTGCGGGTCTCTGTCGAAGACCCGGAAGACAGGCGGTCGAGGGCCATGTGGGGGCTGGTACGATCCCTGGTGGCCAATGCCGTTCTCGGGGTTACCGAGGGGTTCGAGAAACGCCTCGTAGTGGTGGGCGTGGGCTACCGAGCCGAGCTGAAGGGCAAGGCCCTGGAGATCCAGGTGGGATACAGCCACCCTGTACTGGTTGAGGCCCTTCCGGGGATCGAGTTTTCGACCGAGGATGCGCCATCCGGCATCGAGGGCGCTCAGGTGTCCATCGTGGTTCGTGGGGCCGACAAGGAGCTTGTCGGGCGCACCGCAGCGAATATCCGAAAGATTCGGCCACCAGAGCCCTACAAGGGCAAAGGGATTCGGTACGACGGCGAATACGTGCGTCGAAAGGCCGGCAAGGCGGCAGTGACCTGATACGGGTGATATTTGACGGGGCGGAAGGACTATGGGAAGCAAGCGTTCCACAAATGCAAGATTGCGAGATCGTCGACGCCTTCGAATCCGCAAGAAGGTGACGGGGACCCCCGACCGGCCCCGGCTGTCGGTCTATCGGAGCCTCAAGCATATCCAGGCTCAGCTGATAGACGATGTCGCGGGACGGTCTCTTATGGGCCTTTCTAGCGATTCCCCTGAGGTCCGAGGGCTGGACGCGAAGGGCAAGTGCGACGCGAGCCGAGAGGTGGGGCGTCTACTGGCGACGAAAGCCGTGGGAGAGGGGATTACCCAGGTGGTCTTCGACCGCGGCGGCTACCTTTACCACGGTCGAGTGAAGGCTCTGGCGGACGGGGCACGGGAGGCGGGGCTGAAGTTCTAACGGATCTGGGCGCAGGGAAGGAGCACATTTTGGCCAGGATTGACCCATCGGGGCTGGACCTGACGGAAATCGTGATCAACAACAGCCTGAAGCGAGTGGCCCATGTTCGCAAGGGCGGGCGACGATTCGCCTTCAACGTGATGGTGGTTGTGGGCGACAGGAAGGGCTGCGTGGGCGCAGGGATGGGGAAGGCGGGAGAGGTGTCGGAGGCCATTCGCAAGGCCACTGAGAACGCCAAGAAGAACCTGATCCGAGTGCCGGTTCAGGACGGTACCCTTCCCCACGAGATCGTGGGCACCTTCAGCGCCGCCAAGGTCCTGCTGAAGCCGGCCGCTCCCGGGACGGGCGTAATCGCCGGGGGTGGGATCAGGGCGGTTTTGGAGCTGGCGGGGGTCCACAATGTGCTGACCAAGTCCCTGGGTTCACAGAACTCCCACAACACGGTCAAGGCCACTTTGGAGGGCCTCAAGGGCCTTCGCAACGCCAGCGATTTCGCGCGGCTGCGCGACGTGGACGAGGCCGAAGTGGCCTCTCGGCGGGGGTAGGTGACGATGGCACAGGGCGAAGGAAGGGTTCGAATCACCCAGGTCCGGAGCGCTATCTCGCGGGTCGAGAAGCAGAAACGGACGCTGCGTGCCCTGGGGATACGGCGGATGCACCATACGGTGGAGCACGTGGCCACGCCCCAGATCAGGGGCATGCTGCACAAGATCTCGCACCTCGTTCACGTTGAAGAGGTGGAAAGCTAGGAAGGGCCTGCGGGGGGGCGGGCATCATGTGGGCGCTCGTCCGATCCTAAAAGCTCCTGGCGT
>JASLMQ010000748.1 GCA_030746455.1 Candidatus Latescibacterota bacterium | reverse complement strand
GCAGGCTCGAGTGGCGGAGGCCAGGGCGAACTGAGCCTCGGGTGGATCGCAGACATCGAGCTGTCTCCCTCATTCGAAATCCCGGAGAGCATGCACGAATTCCCGCTCTGGGGGGTATCCGACGCCTACGGCAACTCGGGTGTCTTCACCTGGACCATCCTCACCAAGCGCGCCGCGCTCTACTACCTGACGGGCGATCCCTTCCACGCGAAGGAATTCCTCCGACTCGCCTTCCCGGACGAGGAGGCCGTCAAGGAGATCCGCGCGGTGGACAAGGGCAAGGTCGACGTGACCGATCCCCTCAGCGGTCTGGATCACTACCGCTCCCACAAGATGATCATCTACTGGGACCTTATCGAGGAGAGCCCGGTCTTCACCGACGAAGAGCGCCTTCGGGTCACAAACGCCTTTGCCCGTCAACTGAAGTACCGGCGGAAGGAGGGCTGCTACAAGTACCCGGGGCCCGCACCCCGAGTCGGTTCGCGTCACAGCCAGTGGGGCGGCGTGTGCGTCTACGCCATCAGCCGATACTTCGACCGCGACTACCCTGAACCGGTTTGGGCAGAGGGTCTGCGGCGTGCCCAATGGGAATTCGCGTCCCTGCACGACTACAACTGGGTCTTCGGTGAAAACGACAACCTCTTCTGGTACGACACATCGATGGCGCCGCTCACCGACTACCTGCTGTTGAGCGGCGATCGCGTCCCCATAGAGAATGGGGTCTACGCGAAGCTGATGCGAGCGCAGGAAGCACTGATCCCGGGAACACGCGGGCACAGGCACGTCTACTTCGCGGCCCTGGATTGGTGGCACAAGGCCACCTACCTCACCCAGGACGGACGATGGCTCCATTACAAGGCCCTGACTGAGGCCGGCAGCCAGCAACAGCCGTTCCGCCTGGGCCAGTCCTTCTGGCCGGAGGAGCACCTCACTCCTGAGCCCCCACACGACCTGGTTGGGAGGTGGACGGTTGATACGGTCACTGAGGCCCAGTGGCAGACGTTGGAGACCGAGGTCGCCCTGGACGAGTCCTTCGCATTCGCGAGCTTCCGGAGCCGTCCGGATGAGAAGGGGGACTACCTTCTGCTCGACGGCTTCAACGGACAGGGCCGCAATCCCTACCACTGCTTCGCCATCCTGGAGCTTCGGATGGACGGCTGCACGGTCCTCAAGGGCTACGAGAACCAGCTCGTTGTCAAGGTCGACGGCATGGTCGAACCCGAGGTCGCGCTCTACGCGGCCCTCAAGGACTACGGTGTTGTCGGCGACGTCGCTTTCGCCGTTGGCGAGGTCCCCAACGTGGGGTTCTGCAACTGGCGGCGGACGGTCGCGCAGCGCGTGGGGCGCTACGCGCTCGTGGTCGACCGGGTGAGATTCCGGGACGCCATCGAGAGCGCCGAGATCCTGACGAAATGGCAGGGGAAGGACGTATTGTGGGATGAGGAGGCGGGCATCCTTCGGGTCTCCGCTGAAGACTCGCCGGCCGCGTCGGTTATCTGCCCCTGCGATCCCGTCCCCGCCCGGCTCGACGGCGCCGTTGTCAGCCTGATTCGTACGGTCGAAGCCCGCAAGGATGAAGAGGTGATCCTCTTCTCGCTGATCGCACTCGATGACGCCTCCACCAAGGGAGGCCCACGGGCCAGCTGCGCGCGGCTCTCAGCCAACAGCGTCCTCCTTCGGTACCCGGGGTCAAACGGCCGCCTCGAACTCGGGCTCGCAGTCACGGGGCCGCACGACTGCACAGATGCGGAGGTCGCAATCCTCACGCCCTCCCATCTCTTCGGACTTAGGCTGACCCGTGTGGGCCCGGACCGTCCCATGATCGCGTCGAGCGCGCCTGTCGACGTCGACTGGGACTTCGAAGCGGGGAGCCTGGTGATCGAGGCTGAGAGAGAAATGGATCTGTCGCTCGTGCTGGCATCCGCTTCGGCGCGGCTTGACGGTCAGTCGGCAACCGGCCGGGCAGCCAAGGACGGCCTTGTCTCCTTCACCGTTCCTGAGGGCCGGCACGTGCTCAAGGACGCTCGGCCACCGGAGGAGATGCTGCAGGAGATAGGGAAAGCGCATGAAACCGCCGGAAAACACGTTGAAAGCGCTCAACAGGAGGTCTCTCCCGATGGAGCTCAGGCGCCCGCGGAGTCTGCGGCGTCGCACTTGGCCGAGAGCTTCTCGGCGGATATCGGCAGTGCCGTCGTGGATACCACCGTCATCGAGGCCGGTGGATAGACCTTTCTTGTCGCCGCCTCGGGATCGCGCATCCACGTCTTCGACACCGACGGGAACACCGTCCAGACGCTGGAGACCGGCAGCGACATGCGCGCGGTCCACTGGTGGGAGGAAGCGGGCTGTCTGCTGGCCGGCTGTACGGACGAGAAGGTGATTGCATTCGACCTCGATCCGACCGGGTCCCCTCCTTCCTCCGGCGACCAACGATGGGTCTTCGTCTCCGAGATGGCGCCGTGGCTCTACACCCATCAGGCCAGCCACTGGTGGAAGGAGGCAGGTCCCCATCACGCGGGCATCCACAGCCTGAACTCGCTTCCGTTCCTCGAACGGGACGGAACGCAAGCCATCGTAGGAAGCGCCAGTACCGTCGAAATCCTGGACGCCGAGGGTGAGTTACTCCACCGCGCTGAGCAGGTGTGGGGTGATGTGGTCTACAGCGCCCTGACTCCCCGGTCGGACGGCTCGCACGATCTACTCAGCCTCCGTCGCCCCAGTCTCACCACTCGAGTCAACGACGTACCTGAAGGGCATTCCGACATCAAGAGCTGGGGCGGGAGACGGTACCACCTGTTCAACGAGGACCTCGCTGGAGAGGGAGTGAAGCGGGTCGTCAGCGAGGTCAACGGGCCATGGGACCGCGTGGGAATCTGGGACGAATCGGGAGAGCCGCTCTACAGCGCCCCTTTCGGCGCCGGGTCGCTCGCCGCGCGGAGTCTGCGTGACGTGGACGTGGCCGACCTGAATGGCGACGGTCGGAAGGAGATCCTCGTCGGAACCTATCACGGCCTGGTCGTCGCGCTCGATTGCCAGTGTCAGCGGGTATGGTCGACGCGCCTTCAGAGCGCCCCCACCGTGCTCAAGGCCATCGCACCTGGACCGGACGCACCTCCCTGGATCGTGGTGGGCTGCGAGGACGGTTCGGTCGTGGCGCTGGATGGAGGAGGGAAGGTCATCCGGCAGGGAAGCATCGAAGGCAGACCCGAGCACATCCTCGAGATCTCCAGGGACGGGGGGCCTATGGCCGTGCTGGCAACAACGGACGGATCAATCAGCTCCTTTGAGGTCCGCTCTTGATCCGAGGTCAAGGAAGATGGAACTCACACAAATCGGGCGCGACACCCATCCCTGCGTCTATCTGACGCCGGACGACGTGGAGCTGGCCAGGCGAAACATCGAACGGTACCCCTGGGCCAGAGACTGTGCAGACATCATCGTCCGACGCGCGGATGCCTTCATCGGTAGGAACCCGGAATGGATCCGTGAGAACTGCCCGGGACAGGCAGCCCCGTTTGGCTACGGTGAAACGGGTTGCCCCATCTGCGTGACCACCTATCCCGCGTGGGGCAACGCGGACTGCAGCTTCGACAGGCCCCGCCAGGTGACGTGTCCCAACGGCCACACCCTCCCCGACGCGGATCATCCGGACGACGGCACCGGGTATCTTGCCGCAGACGGGCGGCGCCACTGGTTCGTCGCGGTCTACAACACCTGGGTCGTGGAGACCTACCAGAAGTGGTGCCACTGGCTGTCGCACGCCTATTCCATCACGGGCGAGGAAAGATACGCTGAGACCTGCTCTGTCGTACTCGACGCCCTGGCGGAGATCTACCCCTCCTGCACCGAAGGCCCGCGGGACTGGTGGCGCACGGATCGGTCGGGCCGATTGTCCCGCCCCGGCTACCAGGCCTCCCGCGTCCTGATCAAGCTGGTGGACGAGTACGACAGGGTCTACAACAGCACCTCTCTGGATGCACCCTCGTTCGTCAGCGGGCTGACACGCAGACAGAACATCGAGGAAAACATGATAAAGAACGGCGCCGCCTACTGCTACGAGCAGTCGCTCGAGGGCGGCGTCAACAACGGCGAAGCCGACTACGTACGGGGCTGTCTGGCCGTCGGTTGCCTGCTGGGCATACCCGAATACATCGACTGGGCGGTTGACGGCCCCTACGGCATTCTCGCGCTGGTCAACAACAACGCCGATCGCGATGGGCGCTATGTGGAGACCTCGCTGGGTTACGCCCGGAGCTGCCGAACCCTCTACCTGACTTTCTCAGAGCCTCTGATCAACTATCGGAGCGAGAAGTACCCTCAAGGCCTGAACCTTTACGACAACGACACCTTCCGAAGCTTCTATGTCCTTCCGATCCTGACTATGGATTGCGTCGGCCATTGGCCGCGCTATGGCGATTGGGCTCCGGATACCGACCGTGTAGATCCGCAGGATAGGTCTTTCGACCCGCTGGACTGCCTCTATGCCGAGAAGATCCACGCGCGAACGTCGCGTCCGGAGGTCAAGAAGGCCTTCGGATCACTCCTCACACATCTCGCGGACGGGGACGTCGAGCGATTTCGGGCGACGTCCGCGAACCGGGAGTGGCTCCTGTTCCACAGCGACGGGATTCCGGAAGGCGATGGATCGCTTCCTCAGGAGCTCGACCGTCGTTGTGCGGCCTCCTCGCTGATGGGCCAGAAGGGCATCGCCATCCTGCGCACCCCTCCCAGCGGACATGCTCAGGCCTGCCTGCTTCGCTATGGGCCCGTGCTCAACCACGGGCACTACGACGACCTCAACATCAACTACTATGGTCTGGGATACGAGCTCACCTACGACATCGGCTACGGCAATGGCGTCACCAACACGCAGGCCGGCTGGGCCAAGCAAACCGCTTCGCACCAGCTCGTCCTGGTCGATGAGGTTCGCCAGCAGTCGGACACCGGCGCCGACGACAGCGGTGGCAGCCTCCACCTATTCGCCGGGATGCCGGGACTCCAGGTGGTCGATGCCGATGCCGACAACGTCTATCGCTCAGCTGGGGTGACGACCTATCGCAGACTCGTGGCCCTCGTCGGTGACGGTTCAGGTAGCTACCTGCTCGACCTGTTCAACGTCGACGGCGGGGACCAGCAGGACTACATGGCTCACGCGCTCTCGAATGAGATCGAGTTCGATGGTCTGGCATTGGGCGAGCGCGAGCCTGGATCCGTGGGTGGCCCCGAATACGACTGGGGTGAGCGCCAGCTCAACGACGGCTACCTCAGCGGCGTGCCTCGCAGGCCGAACTGGGTCGCGCCGCCTGGAAACGGACTGGGGTTCATGATGCATCCCCGTCGAGGCGATGCGGATGGCCCGTTTTCCGCCACCTGGCAGCTACCAGACGGCGATGGTTCCCTGCGTATGACCGTTCTCCCCGAGCCTGGGAGCGAGATCATCAACGCGTGGGCCCCCGGGATCTATCCTCCCAGGCCAAAGGCCGAGCACGTGATCGTACGCCGTCGGGCGGAAGACGGGCAGCTTCGAAGCAGATTCGTCACCATCAGGGAACCCTACGAAGGATCAGCATCGATCGAGCGGGCCGAACGGTTTGAGACCGCCGAGGGCGCATCGGCCCTGGCCGTCTACCTTCGCGGCGGACAGATCCACCGGTTCATCTACGCGGGACCCCCGACGAGGACCGTTTCTGTAGGCGAACTCACACTCGACGGCTGCTTCGCCGTTCTGCGGGAGTCCGGCGGGCGTCCCGCCGGGACCCGTGTCATTGGGAAGTCGATACGAAGTGGCGGCTTCGGGGTCGAGCTCCAGTACCCCGAGCACGCGGGCAAGCTGACCAACGTCGACTACGAGCAGAACCGGGTCACCGTTGACGCGCCCCTGCCCACGGATGGCCGGCTGGAGGGCCAGATCGTCACGTTTGCGAACGCGGCCTACACTCGGAACACGGCCTACACGATCCACCGAGTCGTCCAAGATGGTGATCGGAGCCTGATTGAACTGGGCACCCAGCGCACGGTTCTGGGTCAGGGAACACTGGACACCGATCCCTCGAGCGCAACCGAGATGACCAGCGCGACCCAGCACGACTACGCCCGGGGCCTCACAAGGCAGGGGGTAAGCTTCTTCGACGGCAAGATGCTCAGGTCGGCTGATGGCAAGCACGAAACGCGAAGCGTCGCCGCGAGATACGGCCAGCCCTTCGAGCTGACCGTCGAGTCCACGGCCGGATTCGGGGCCGGCGGTACCTTCTACTACCTCGACATCTACCCCGGCGACGACTTCGTCATCCGCAACTGGGCAGCGGTTGACATCGATCAATCGGGCCGGCCCACCGTGGTTGCCACCGACGATGTCACAGTAACCATCGACGGCCGCGTCCACGAAGTTCCCTGGTCTCTTCCCCGAGTTGAAAGGCGGTAGCACATGGACCTTACCGAAACAGGCCGCGACTTCCATCCGTGCGTCTACCTGACGCCCGACGATGTGGAGCGGGCCAGGCACAATATCGAGCAGCACGATTGGGCAAGGGACTATGCCGAGGACGTTATTCGCTCCGCGGACGAAGTCGTTGGGACCGATCCTGCCTGGATCCGGGACATGCGTCCGGAGGCTGGGGCCGCCTTTGCTTACGGGTTCACGGGCTGTCCGATCTGCTCCGCCAAGTGGGGCACGTGGGGAGGAGCGGATTGCAGCTTCGACCGCCCGGGAACCGTACGCTGCGCCAACGGACACATCCTGCCCGACGCCGACCACCCAGATCCGGGCACCGGCTACGTGGCCGGGGACGGCCGCATCCACTACTTCGTCGGATCCTACAACGCCTGGGTCGTGGAGACCTATCAGAAGTGGTGCGACCTGCTCTCCTTCGCCTACACCATCACAGGCGACGACCGATACGCCGAGACCTGTGCCATCATGCTGGACGCGAACGCCGAGATCTATCCGGCCTGCGACAGTGGATCGTGGGATTACCCGTCCATTCCGCCCAGCGGCAGGCTCTGTCGGCCGTGGTACCAGGTCTCGCGCGTGCTCGTGACCCTGGTGAACTATCACGACAGGATCTACAACAGCCCTGCGCTTGATGCCCCCTCATTCGTGGAGGGCCTCTCCCGCCGTGAGAACATCGAAACGAACATGCTCAAGAACGCAGCGTGGTACTGCTACGAGGAATCCCAGAAGGGCGCGATGCACAACGGTGAGGCCGACTATGTCCGAGGATGTCTGGCTGTCGGATGTCTGTTGGGGATTGAGGCGTACGTCGACTGGGGCGCAACCGGGCCATGGGGCATATGGGCCATGGTCAACAACAACGCCGACCGAGACGGCCGCTACACCGAGGTCTCCCTGGGTTACGCCCGGCACGCTCGTGAGTTATACCTGACCTTCGCCGAGCCCTTGCTCAACTATCGGAGCAAGCAGTACCCCGAAGGCGTGAACCTCTACGACGATCCCACCTTCCGAAGCTTTTTCGTACTTCCCACGCTGTCCCTGGACTGCATCGGTCATTGGCCGCGCTACGGGGACTGGGGGCCCGACACCCAGCAGGCCCTCAAGCCGGATCGGTCATTCGACTCCATGGACTACCGTTTCGCCGAGCGGATCTACGCGCGTACGTCCCTGCCAGAAGTACGCCAGGACTATGGACGGCTGGTAGGATTCTTCGCGAACGGGGATGTGGATCGGCTCCGGGCTGAGGAGGGCGAGAAGAACTGGCTGCTCTTCCACTCCGACAGCACGCCTGATCCGGAGGACCATCTGCCGGAACACCTGGAACGACGGATCTCGTCTACTTCGCTGATGGGCCAGAAAGGATTCGCCCTTCTACGAACTCCGGGCGGCGAGACCGCGCACGCCTGCCTCCTCCGGTACGGCCCGGTGCTCAACCACGGCCATTTCGACGACCTCAACATCAACTACTTCGGCCTGGGCTACGAGCTCACCTATGACCTGGGCTACGGCAACGGCGCCACGCACACCCAACTCGGGTGGGCCAAGCAGACCGCGTCCCATCAGATCGTCCTCGTCGACGAGCGTCCTCAGCAATCGGACACCGACGCCGACGACAGCGGCGGCAGCCTCCATTTCCTGGCCGCGATGCCGGGCCTCCAGGTCGTGGATGCCGACGCGAACAACGTCTACAGGTCCCGTGGTGTCTCAACCTACAGGAGGCTTCTGGCCCTCATCGGCGACGGCCCCGAGAGCTACCTGCTTGACGTCTTCACCGTCGAGGGCGGAAGCCAGCACGACTACCTGGCACACGCCCTCTCGGACGACATCGCGTTCGACGGGATCACGATGGGCGATCGCGAGACGGGGTCGGTCGCCGGCCCGGAGTACGACTGGGGGGATCGCCAGCAGAACGACGGCTACCTCTCGGGAGTCCCTCCGAAGCACTACTGGATCGCCCCTCCGGAGAACGGCCTCGGTTTCCTGATGCATCCCAGGCGCGGCACGGCCGATGGTCCGTGGTCCGCCACGTGGCGCTTGCCCGATGGCGAGAACCGCCTGCGGATGGCCGTGCTCGCGGAGGAAGGCGACGAAGTCGTCAACGCCTGGGCCCCGGGCATCTATCCCACCAACCCGAAGTCCGAACACGTGATGGTTCGTCGTCGATCCCGAGGCGAGCCACTTAACAGCACATTCGTCTCCGTACGTGAGCCCCATGCCGGAAGTCCTACCGTCGGTCGAATCAGCCGGCTCTCCGCTCCCGACGGCGTCGTCGCGGTCGAGGTCTCCCGGGATGGAGACAAGGTCGACCGATTCGTGTATGCCGGCACGCCCGCTCGTGAGGCCACTGTGGGCTCCATTGAGCTGGATGGCCGTTTTGGACGTCTGACCACCGACAACGGATCCACCGTCCAGGCCCATCTGGTCGGCCGATTGCTTGCCACTCAAGACTTTGCTGTCGCCCTTCCCGTTGGAGAGCGATCCGGAACGATCGTCCGGGTCGATTACGAGACGAACCGCGTCACCGTCGGCGCAGATCTCCCCACCGACGGACGCCTCGACAACCAGATCGTCACCTTCTCGAGCCCGGCATACACACGGAACACGGCCTACACCATCAACGGCGTCCACCGGGACGACAGGGGCATGTCGGTAATCGATCTCGGCACCCAGCGCACGGTCCTGGGCCTGGGCACCCTCGACGTGGATCCACCAAGCCAGACCGAGATGACGAGTCTCACTCAGCACGACTACGTCCTCGGCCTGACCCGCCAGGGCGTGCGGTTCTTCGACGGCAAGATGCTGAAGTCTGTCGACGGGAAGCACGAGACGCGAATCGTGTCGACCGTCCACGGCCAACCCTTCGAGCTCACCGTGGAATCCACTGCGGGATTCCAGGCAGGCGACACCTTCTACTACCTGGACCTGTTCGCGGGGGACCGGTTCGAGATCAACAACTGGGCCTCCTTCGAGCTCGACGCAGATGGCGAGGCCCACGTCTCAGCAACGGATGACGTCACGCTCACCTTGGAGGGTCGCTCTCAGGAGATTCCTTGGGCGGGGAGAGAATGAGATACCAGACGAGGGCCGGCGCTCAGCCTTCAGCCTGAGCCGGGGAGACCACGCTTGTGCTGTTCCAATGGGTGTCGTCGTTGCACGCGACCATTGGGTGGCTTCAGCTGACAGCTGTCCGCTGAGAGCTGGTTTCTACCATCCGGCGAGGTCGCCAGCCTCAATCAGGGGTAACCATGGCAGGCCCAGAAATCCTTAGGGTCCTTAGCGACCGCGACATCGCCCGCATCCACGCCGCGTCGATCGAGATTCTCGATACGATCGGCGTTCGGCTCCCTCATCCGGAGGTCTTGAGGCTGTTCGAGGCGGCCGGCGCTTCTGTCGACAACGACTCCGGAATCGTGAAGGTCCCGGAACGGATCGTCTCCGAGTCGATCGACCGAGCTGGCAAGACCTTCACCCTCTATGGACGCGATCGGAGCAACCAGGCCCGGTACGGGGTCGGTGAACGCAACTATAATTCCGTCGGCGGGGAGGCCCTCTGGGTCGACGACACATGCAAGGAACGGCGCTACGCATCGCTTGAGGACGTGGCAACCGCCACACGGCTGGCGGACGCCCTTCCCCACATCAACCTCGTCGGTTCGATGGCCGACCCGCACGAGATCCCCGTATCCTACCGTTGCGTTGCCGTTGCCGCGGCTCAGCTGAAGAACACCACGAAGCCGATCCACTTCTGGTTCCACGATCGTGCATCGGCACGCTTCGTCCTGGAGGCGATGGCTGCCGTTCGAAGCAGCGAAGACGAGGCGGCCCGTCTCCCACTGGCCTACCCCTTCCTGGAGCCGATCAGCCCGCTGAAGTTTCCATTCGAAGGGCTGGATCTCCTGTTCGAGACCTCGCGGTTGTCCCTACCCGTGCCCATCGGCCCGATGGCCCAGGTGGGCGCCACGGGGCCGGGCTCGCTTGCCGGGACACTCGCCCAGGAAAACGCGGAGATCCTGGCGGGCGTCGTCATCACTCAACTCATCAACCCGGGCAACGCCGTGTGCTATGGCGGCATTCCCCACGCCTTCGACATGCGGACCACCCAGTTGATCTTCGCTGGACCCGAGCAGGCCCTGATGGCGGTCGCCATGACTCAGATGGGAAAGCACTACGGACTACCGGTCTACATCAACGTGGGCCTCACCGACAGCAAGGTCCCCGATGCCCAGGCGGGCATGGAGGCGGGGATGACGCTCCTGTCGGGCGCGCTGGCGGGGGCCGACATCTTCGGCCACCTGGGGATCTGCGGTGTGGACCAGGGCACCTCTCTCTCGATGCTTGTGATGCAGCACGAGATCGTGGCCTACATCGAGCGGCTCCTGCGGGGATTCGAGGTCACGGACGAGACGCTGGGGCTTGACGTCATCCGATCGGTTGGACAGGACGGAAGCTTCCTCGGCGAGATGCACACCGTCGAGCATTTCCTCGAAGAGCTGTGGTTCCCGTCGCTGCTTGACCGGGAGGTACTGGTCGAACTGGATCGACCAGGGCGCCTCGGACATGCAAGAGCGGTGTATTGCGGAGAAGGACAGGATCCTGAACGAGCACGAGCCGGAGCCGCTCGACGACGATGTGGAAAGGGAGCTCGACAAGATCGTGGCGTCAGCGAAGAAATACCTTGGGTAGACATCCTGCGCGGAGCAGATGCAAGGAGGGAGAGAATGCGAATCCTACTCACGGGTGCTGCGGGATGCCTCGGCCGCGCAGTACGGCGCGTCGGTGCTAAGAAGCACGAGTTTGTGTGCGTGGACATCGCGCCCGGAGACGATGCAGAGGTCCAGGAGGGCACCTTCACCGATGTCGCTCTGATGCGCGATCTCATGTCCGGCTGCGACGCCCTCATCCACACGGCTGCGTGTCACGGCGGGCACCGCGAAATCCACACGCCTCGCCAGTTCACCGAGGTCAACGTGCTGGGCCTGCAGGGACTCTTGGAGCTGGCCGATGAGCTGAACGTCCGGAGGGTGGCGTTCTCCTCCACCATGGAGGTGGTTATCGGGCGTCTCTGGGACAGCTCGGGAATGGCCGTGGTGGACGAAACCACGCCACCGAACCCCGATTGGGTCTACCCCCTGAACAAGTGGCAATGCGAGCTGCTCGGGCAGTACTACCAGCGCCACCACGGCATATCCTTCACCGCGTTGCGCTACATGTGGTTCGGAGACGAGCCCGCCCTCACGCCACACCTTCTGTGCCGTTTCATCGTGCCTGACGACGTGGCCAGGGCCAATCTCCTGGCTGTGGATCGGGATGACCTCGCATTCAACGTCCTGCACATCGGCCCGGAGACGCCGCTCACCAACGCCGACATCGTCCAGTCCGCCAGCGACCCGGCCCCGGTGGTCGATCGCTACTGGCCGGGCGCATCGGAGGTCCTGCGGGCCGCCGACGTGGAGCTCACCCACAACTTCTTCTGGCCCGTCACGCGAATCGAACGTGCTCGCACAGTCCTCGGCTGGCAGCCCGAGGTGTCCTTTTCGGACTACCTCGAATCGATCGGCTGGCAGCCTACCCAGGCCTAGCACCAGGGGAACAGGAGGCGGATATGAAGGACCGGCCGAACGTGCTTCTCATCCTCACGGACCAGCACCGCCGCGATACCGTGGGGTGCTACGGCGCTCCCCAGTGTCAGACCCCCCACATCGACGGCCTGGCGCAGCGGGGCATCCGCTTCGACCATGCCTATCCGCTGATCAGCCCCTGTGCACCCTCGCGCGCGGGGCTCTTCACCGGCCGGTACGGCCACATCACCGGCGTAGAGACGAATGGGGGGAGGCTGGATCGGTCGCTGCCGAACCTGGCCACCGAACTGCCCAGGACGGGGTATCAACTGGGGTACTCGGGCAAGTGGCACGTGGACAACAACCGGCCCCCGAGTGAGTGGGGATTCCGCTGCACGCGCGACTTTCCGGGCTACGGCTACCCGGCCAACAACGCCAACATGCCGGGGGTGAAGACCGGCCCCAGCGAGGACTCCCTCATCTCCCAGAACTATCTCGACTACCTGCGGGAGAAAGAACTGGAGCCGCCGGCGCTGCTGAAGGGCATCTACGGCACCGGCAACCCCGATTTGCGCGACCGTGAGCTGGCGGGACTGCACGCCGGCGGGATCGACCACAACTTCGAGGCCTTGGTAGCGTCCGAGACCATCGAGCACCTGGAGCACTTCGCGCAGCGGGATGAGCCCTTCTTCATGTGGGCGAACTTCTGGGGCCCTCACAGCCCCTGCATCGTGCCTGAGCCATACTACTCGATGTACGATCCGCGGTCCATCCCCGAAGACCCCGCCTTCAAGGACGACTTGAGGCGCCGTCCCTACGCGCAGACCCTGGTCTCCAGGTACTGGGGGATCGATCCGGACAACTGGGAGGCATGGCAGGAGATCGTCGCCAGGTACTGGGGGTACGTGACGATGATCGACGATCTGGTGGGTCGCATGCTGGGAGCTCTGGATCGGCTAGGGCTGACGGATGACACCATAATCCTCTTTTCCACCGACCACGGTGACAACATGGGGGCCCACAAGCTGTTCGAGAAGGGCCCATACTTCGACGACGAGTGCTTCCGACTCCCCTTGATCGGCGTCCACCCGGAATGCACCCGCCCCGGGGGCGTCGTCGACGAGTTCGTCTACATGCAGGATCTGTTCCCCAGCTTGGTAGAGGCCGCCGGCCTGGAGGTCGAGGAACAGCCCGACACGCAGAGCATCCTGCCGCTGCTGATGGGTCGAGAGGAGAGCACCAGACGGGACAGTGCATACTGCCAGTTCAGCGCCCAAATCCAGAGACATCCCTCCCGGATGGTGCGCACCAGGACCCACAAATTCGTCTTCAGCCAGGCGGATATGGGCGAGCTCTACGACCTGCAGAAGGATCCCCACGAACTGAACAACCTGTTCGGGCTGTCCGAGTACCAAGACAAGCAGGAGGAGCTCATGGTCCTCATGGAGTCCCACATGGAGCGGGTCAACGACTCGATGCTCGGGGTCTTCAAGCAGGTGAGGCACATCTATTGACGCTCAGGAGCTGCTTTATGACTCGAAGGAAGATCGTTCTCATAGGCGCGGGAAGCGCCTCGTTCACCCGCGGACTCGTCGCGGACCTCATCCTGTCTCCCGAGCTCGGACCGTGGGATCTCGGCCTCGTCGACGTGTCTCCAGAGGCCCTGGAAACGGCCGAGGGACTCAGCAGTCGGATGATCGCGGCACGGGGCGTGGACATCCCGGTGCAGGCATCGACCGACCGAAGGGACATCCTACCAGGTGCGGGCGTGGTGGTCACGACGGTCGGAGTGGGTGGACGAAGGAGCTGGGAGGCCGATGTCTCGATCCCGCGCAAGTACGGGGTCCACCAGCCCGTGGGCGACACGGTAATGCCCGGTGGCATCTCCCGCGCCATGCGCATGATTCCGGCAATGGTAGACATCGCGGGCGATGTGGGCGTCCTCTGCCCAAACGCGTGGTTCTTCAACTACGGGAATCCCATGACGGCCAACTGCTGGGCGATCCGGAAGGCGACCGGCGTACCGGTGATAGGGTTATGTCACGGGGTGTTCGGCGTCGAGCGGCAGCTCGCGTCCTTCATCGGCGCTCCGCCCCAGGAGGTGACCTCCCTCTTCGTGGGACTAAACCACCTGACCTTCATGCTGGATCTTCGATGGAAGGGGCGGAACGCCTGGCCGCTGGTCCGGGCCAGGCTGACCTCGGATCGGGGTGAGGCCACCGACGAAGAGGCGCTGCGTCAGGCGTTCCCCGAGTTGGGCGGGTGGTCCGAGGCCTTCAACGCATCCGAGAATCCCTTCTCCTGGTCGCTCTTCGATGCCTACGGTGCCTACCCCGCCGTCAACGATCGCCACGTGGTGGAGTTCTTTCCCGAGCGATTCCCCGGGGGAGCCTACGAAGCCAAGACGCTTGGCGTCGACGTCTTCTCAATGGAGGAGACGATCGCGCGTGGGGATCGGACCTACGCAAGTATGCGGGCCCAAGCACGCGGGGAGCAGGCCCTGGACGAACGGATCCTCGAGCGAACCGTGGGCGAACACGAGCAGCTGCTCGGAATCCTCAAAGCCATCCAGGGAGACACACGGGAGATGTTCGCAGCCAACGTGCCAAACCGAGGCGCGGTCCCCAACCTTCCGGATGACGCGGTCCTCGAGATCCCTGCCGTGGCCACCGCCGGCGGGCTTCGCCCGGTGCAGATACTCGACTTCCCCGCTTCGTTGGCCGCCATCATCACGCGACGGATTTCAGCCACGCGCCTGACTGTCGAGGCCGCACTCACCGGCGACCGGGGCCTCTTTGTCGAGGCGCTGCTCGCCGACGGCGCGGTAACCGATCCCGAAGTCGCCCGGAAGATGGGCGAGGAGCTTCTGGAGGCCCAGCGCCCCCACCTCCCCAACTTCTTCCCCAACGGGTAGACGGAGCCCCGAAGGGGCGGTAGTCAATAGCCCGGGGCGTCAGCCCCGGGGGGATCCCCGCGAGGCGAAGCAAGAACGAGCCCCGGCCTGTCCGCCGTAGCCTTCCTGTCCACCGAAGCTTCAGCGTAGGTGGAGGCGAAGGCGGAAAGGGCGACAGAACGCCACACCACGCGGCCCCAATGCTTACCTTCAGCAAGGAAACCACCATGCGAAAGACCATGGCAGTTGGGTTAATCGTCGGCCTCTTTCCGAGCGTTGTATTCGCTCCGAACGCCGCACAACTGAGCCTAGATACCAAGGAGGGAACCCTTATGGCACGCACGATTCAGGTCAATCCACGCTACTACCGCTGGCACGTCGATCCGGGCGTAGAGTGGATCGAGCCCAACACCGGCTATGCCACGCTCGACTGGAAGATCCCGATGTCTCAGGCGGCGCTGGTCCTCGTGGACGTATGGGACCGGCATTACCTCATCGACACCGACGCCCGTGCCGGCGAAATCATCGACCGGAAGATCGTCCCTCTGCTAGCCGCCTGTCGGGAGGCCGGCCTCAAGATCATCCACGCGCCTTCTCCCCCCCAGGCCAAGGCCCACCCGAACTACGTGAGCTTCGAGCAGAAGGGTGATGATTCTGCATCCTCCCGCGATGATTGGCCGCCGTCGGAGTTCAGGAGCAAGTCGGAGGACTACGCACAGTATGCTCGACCCAAAGAGGCCCGAGACCCGGAGCGCGAGACCCTGCGGGGTGACCTGAAGATCCACCCAGATGCCATGCCCGCAGACACTGAGGCCGTGATCGCCACGGGCGAGGAGCTGCACCAGTACTGCAAGCAGAAGGGCATCCTCTTCCTGTTCTTCCTCGGGTTCAACACGAACGCCTGCATTCTCGCCCGCGACTACGGTACCATCGAGATGGCTAAGCGAGGGTACGAGATCATCATGCTCAGGGACTGCACGACGGGCATGGAGTCGTTCGAGACCTACGAGGAGCTTTGGCAGACGCGGGGCGCCATCCTGATCCTCGAGATGTTCGGCAAGTACTCGCTCACGTCGGATGAGCTCATCGCCGGCCTGCCGAAATAGCCTCCTGACCATGGCCGACCTCAGCCCCGACTCCCTGCAGGCCATTGTTCGCCGTCACCGGGCGGACCTGGACGGTCCGGTGACGGCCGAGCCGATCACGACCGGCAAGTTCAACACGTCCTACTTCGTGACGGCTGGCGGAGAGGAGCTTGTCCTGCGGATCGCGCCACCACGCGACTCGGTGTTCGTGTTCTACGAGCGGGACATGATGCGCCAGGAGTCTGGGATCCACGCATGCCTCCGCGAACGGACCTCCGTTCCCGCGGCGGAGATCTTCGCGTACGACGACTCGCTCGGACTCATCGACCGCG
>JASLMQ010000747.1 GCA_030746455.1 Candidatus Latescibacterota bacterium | reverse complement strand
ACGAACAGGGAGGCACCCACGCTGATGAGGGCCAGCCCGACGAGGCCAACGAAGTGGGTTGCGCTCTCCGCGGCTTCCACTGACCGAAGCAGGATCGCAAGTGCGATGACCAGACACGCCAGCGGGAGCCTACGTCTGAGGATGCGCAGCCAGATGAGCACGACCGCTATCACGGCGAACATGACCACCACCATCGTGCCGTACACGGTGAGGCCGTTGAGGAACGGAAGATAGGTGTTGAGCCCTGGTGGAGAGTAGGACCCGGCCTTGAGGTACTCCTCCATCCAGCTGTAGTTGACGAAGAACGACAGGTTCCCTACTCCGCTCCTGACAAGGAAGAGGGTGGCTCCGAGAAGAAGAGAGTGCCCCCAGAGTTGCGCGGTCCCATCCTGCAGTCGTGCGCACCCCAGCCACGTTCTGAGTGGCATTTCCGCCGGGTAGAGGCGATGCAGGAGAGACATCGCGAGCGAGACAACGACAGCGGCCATGAGGCCAAAAAGCACCCCGCCCAGGACGACGCCGAGCATACTGGTGATGGTGAAGGTCGAGAGGGCCTGACTCGTATCGTAGGAACGGTAGAACGAGGGCAACGCGTTGACCTTCTCGATCGCTGTGAGAACCAGGATGAACAGCCCGATGCGGAAAGGCAGAGACCACGAGAGTCGACCCTGACGGAAATCCTGGAAGAAGAAGCACACGGCCAGGATGAACGTGGCCAGTACCGCCAAGACCGGTAGGGTCCGGGCCAGGACGTCCTTCAGCTTCTTTTCGTGGAGCTTCCGCAGGAACGGCTCCGGGGCACGGTACCCGCCGTGCGCGTGGCCCACGCGATCTCCCTGCACCCGTGCATACAGGCGGAACTCCGCGTCTTCGACCTTACAGTCGATCCGCTCCCAGATGAAATTGTGGTCCGTCCGGTTCTCCCGCTCCTCCGTCTTGACCTCTAGCACCTTGTACAAGGTTTCGTCGGTCACATCCCGCTCCCAGTGCTCCAACACGAAGGCTTCAGCCAAGGTCCTGGCCGAGTCAGCCTCGAGCCGTGCCCCGGTCTCGGCTTCGGCCAGCTTGTGCTCGAACATCACGATCCGTCCTCGTTCGTTCACCCCGACCTGGACCTCCTCCTTCTGCAGCGGCACATACCAGCGAACGGACCACATCCAGGGCCCGCTGTTCTCGGACGCCAGGGTGTCGGCCCGTGCGACCCCGACATTGCGCACCAGGTGTATGTAGTGCGAGGATCCGAGGTTGCTCCTGAACCGCACCGTTCGACGATAGCCCTCGATGTCGACCCCGATATCGGTCAGGAAGCCTACCGCGATCTGCACGGCCTCGGCGCGAGAGGTCGCTAGCACCAAGGTTCGAGAGCCGAACCGCTCCACCCGGAATCCCATGTAGGCGGCCGCACCGATCAGCGCCAGGACCACAGCGACACGGAATCGGGTCCTGTCGAGCAGGTAGGCGTCAGGCGTCTTCCGGACCACCTCACCATCGGTGGGAGGCATCTCGGTTACCGGCTCGTCGGCGGGCACTTCCCCCTCGTCCTCCTCTGGGTCTGCTTCCCCTTCCTTCCGAGTCACCAGGCCGTAGAGCGCTGGAATGGCGGGCAGGAAGAGTATTGCGACCACGGCGACGCCCGAGACCTGGAAGTAGGTGCTGGAGGACTGCATCATGGGGAAGGCGCTGAGGAAGGCGTTGTAGGCATAGTGGGAGATGACGGTTGCCCAGATGCCATAGCGTAGGTAGACGATGCCGAACACGACGCCGACGATCGTCAGCTCCAGGCCCCGGGTGTAGATCGGCTCGACAGGGTAGTTGGAGTGAAGGAACCCCCAGACGATCGCGGGCAACAGAACGGCGATCCATGGCCGCCTTAGGTACTTCAACAGCAGAGAGATGGCCAGGAGGCGGAAGAAGAACTCCTCCATCGTGGACGCCAGAAGGCCAGTCAGGAGGGGGTAGATCCAGGGCATCGCCGTGCTGAAGGCGTTGTCGTAGTCTGCCATCTGTGCGGGAGACCAAACCCCCAGGTAGCGCGTGCCCAGTATGTAGAACAGGGTGACGTAGCCGAGATGCGTGAAAGCCAGCCCGTAGCCCACCAGCGTCGATTGGGCGGTCGTCGCGGAGAAGAGGGTCCGGACCGAAAGGCGGCCCACAGCCAGCGAGCGGCCGCTGAAGAGCAGATCTCGTGTGAGTGCGACGCCCGCCGTGGCGACGATGCAGATGATGCCTCCGATGAGCAGAGAGCCCATCACGCCCCCGATCAGCTTGTCCACGAGGAACGCGTCGTAGGCCTGCGTGGTCGGGTAGCCGAAGCGGGTGAGGGGAAGGGAGTTCAGCGCACCCACAAGGGATGCGACGGCGACAACGCCTCCAACCAGCAGACCCGTTCGCCATCGCAAGGCGCGATCACGATACTTCACGATGAGGACAACGACCATCCCGACGGCGAGGACGAGCCAGAAGATGCTGAAGACCTGGCCCAACAGGTTGGCTCGGGAGCGTATCTCCTTGTAGTCGCGAGTGAAGGTCTCAGGGACCTTCACGTATTCTGCGAAATAGCCAACTTGGTCTCCTTTGACGATGGCCCTGAGCCTGTAGTGGCCGTCGTCGCCGACCACGAAGCCCTTCTTCCGGTAGGTGAAGGTGTGATCGGTCCGTGCCTTCCGCTCGACACTCGATCGCTCGATGAGGTCGTAGTCGTCCAGGCTGAAGCCCTGGACGTCTGTCAGGAACGCTTCGGCAATGGGCAGAGCTTCCTCCTCGGCGAGATTCGCGCCCTCCGAGGTCTCCAGCACGCGATGGACAAAGGCGACGACTCTTCCGCCGGGATCGAGGTTCACCTGCAGTTCCTCTTTCTGCAGGGACTTGAACCAACGTATGCTCCACGCCCAGACCGAGACCCATTCGCGGGCCAGCCGGTTCGCCTCTTCGAGCCCGAGGGTCCGCTCGAGGAAGACCTGCTCACCGTAGTCTTGCGCGAAGATCTGCGCGCTCTGGTAGCCCTCAATGTCGTAGCCTGCGCTCTCGAGGAACTCCTGCGCCTTCTCGGCGGCCTCCTCGCGGCTCAGCTTGAAGTCGAGCGATGCAATGGGGAAAGCCTCGTCGTAGTAGCGCAGGAAGGCCATCAGACCCAGAGCCCCTGCGATCAGGAACAGCACAATCCAGACGATCTCGCGACGGTCCATCGCTGACCTCCCGTTCAGA
>JASLMQ010000746.1 GCA_030746455.1 Candidatus Latescibacterota bacterium | reverse complement strand
AGGTCGCCAAGAAGCTCGAGCAGGACCGTCCTATCCCCCAGGCGGGCGCGACTCCCCAGGCTCCACTCCGGATCTACGACTGGCGGCAGACCGTCAGGCTGTTCCATACCCGGCTCCTGCGCTACTGCAGCACGAAATCCGTGAAGAGCACGGCGACGACTTCACCGTTCCGAAGCTCCGGGTTGATAGCTCTCTTGAGCGATTCCCTGACCTCGCGCTTGACGGGATCCCGAAGCTGAGAAACAGAGAACGTCTCGAGCTTTTGGATGGACAGGTCCCAGATGGTCTCTCGCTTGATGTACAACTCCTCGAGGAGGACGTCGGAATCGACTTGTAATGCAAGGCTTGCCTGAACCAGGAAGTTCCTGTACCCACCACCCGCAGGATTGACCACCAGCTCCTGGAGATCGGTGAAGAACACCGGATCCACGACCTGCGTATCCTCTTCCTTGACCTCCTTCTTCGCCGTGTAGACTTCTCGCGGAGGTATCGCACGGTCGAGCAGGAGATAGCCCCCGGCGCCCTCGATTGCCAGGATCCCCAGGATCAGCAGTATGTACCGACCAGGATTGATGGCCGGTTTGGACTCCTCGTCGAGGTCGTCTACGGCCTCTTCTTCATCCGCCATGGCCACTCACCACCTTTAGGCGTTCCCCAGGCCGGCAGCCTGGAACTTCCTGAGTTGGTTGCGGAGGTGCTGAAGCATCTTTGGGTTGTCATCCCCGGACTGGAGCGATATGGCGTATTGGATGATCTCGATGGCCTTGGGCAGGTTTCCCTGCCTGTAATGGAGCTCGGCCATGGTGTCCAGGTATGCTGCGGAATCCGGTGCCAGGCGAAGCGAGCGACGGGAGAGCCGAAGCCCTTCCTCGAGATGGGTTCCCTGTGTGGCGAAGACCCACGCGAGATTGTTGAGGCTGCTATGGTCATGCGGATCCCGCGCGATGGCATCGCGATAGGCCTGGATCGCCTCGGTGTACTTCTCTTGCTCGTAGAGCGAGTCTCCGAGCAGGGCGTAGGACGGGGCCGAGCCCGGATCGATCGCCAGGGACTTCCTCAGGCTGGCCTCGGCCCGATCGTACCATCTAAGCTGTGCGTAGAGTCGCCCGAGCCTCTGGTGCACCCAGGCAGCCCGGGGCCACCGCTCCTCGGCCTCCCGGAGCAGCTCCAGCGCCCGGTCGGGTCGGTCTCGATAGTCGTGGTAGTCGACCAGATCCTGGTGCAGAGGGGCGTACTGTGGCACCTCCCGGACGCCACGTTGCAGCCAGGCCAGGGCCGCATCGGACTTGTCCTGGGCCTCGGCTGCAAGGGCCAGATCCCGGAAGACCGCCACGTAGGCCGGCTCCAGCTCCAGGGCCTTCAGAAGCACCGTCTCGGCCTTTGCGTACATCTGACGGCGAAGGTAAGCCCGTCCGAGCTGCCTGACCACATACGCATCCGCCGGAGCCGCTTCGGCAGCCGCCTGGTAGGCCGCCAGAGCCTGGTCGGACTCCCGATGCCTCTCGAGTCCTACGGCGACCTCAAGATGTCGGTAGGCCGCTCGCTCCGCACAGCTCGAGATCGACAGAACCAGCAGGCAGAGCGAAAACCAAGCGACAGATTGCAGGGAGAAGGATGCCTTCCGTATCATTCAGAAGAGTATAGAGATGCCCCCAGGGCAAGTCAAGGCCAAATCGGCCATGCGCTGTGGATCGGAGGCCCGCAGCCGGAGGCATTTCACCCGGCCCTGGTCGACCCGTGGGAAAATTTCCCTTGACCGATGGCGCCGGGTTTGACTATTAGTAGTCGCCCGTATTCTAGACCGCCAGAAATCCTGAACAGAAGATAGACCCCGGGAGAAGCAGCCGTGGCCACGCGATTCTGGGTCCTTGCCGTACTCACCGGCCTCACAATGGCCGCGTGTGCGGCGGACGACACCCCGAAGGAGACCCACAACCTGATCATCGCCACCGCGACCCCCGGCGGCACCTACTATCCCGTTGGCGTCGCCGTCGGCACGCTGGTCAGCAGCAAGCTGGCGCCCGACATCACCGCCTCGGCCATCAACTCCGCCGGTTCCGGAGAGAACATACAGATGCTGGTCGGGAGGGAGGCGCAGCTTGCCATCCTGCAGGGCCTTTTCGGAGCGATGGCCTATGGAGGAACCGGACGATACGACGGTGAGCCCGTCCGGGCCATCCGGTCCATCAGCATGCTCTGGGAGAACGTCGAGCACTTCATCCTTCTGAAGGGACGTGTGAAGACGGGCAACGTCCTGGACCTGAAGGGCCTCGGGAGCAAGTTCTCCATCGGGAAGCGGGGAAGCGGAACGGAGGGATCGAGTCGGACTATCCTGGAGGCCCTCGGGATCCATCCCGAGGACGAGTTCGTGCCCGAGTACCTGGGTTACACACCGTCCGCGCAGGCCCTGATGGACGGACGGATCGCCGGGGCGACCATTCCCGCCGGCCCGCCCGCGGCCGCCGTGACGCAGGTGTTCGCCCAGCTGGGACAGGACGGGATCGACATCCTGGAGTTCACCGAACCGCAGCTGGAGTCGGTCCGTGCCGTCTATCCCGTGTGGAACCGCCACACCATTCCCGCGGGGACCTACCCGGGGCAGACCCGGCCGATCCGGACCATCGCGCAACCCAACTTCCTCGCCTGTCGCGCAGACCTTCCCGACGACGTCGTCTACGCGATCACCAGGACGATCTACGAGAACCTGTCCTTTCTGCAGGGGGTCCACAAGGCGACTGCCGCCATGTCTCTGGGCAAGGCCGTCCAGGGCCTCTTCGTCCCGCTCCACCCTGGTGCTGCCCGGTACTACGAGGAACGGGGGCTGGACCTTCCACCCGATCTCCAACACCGGCCCTGAAGCGCACAGACCGTCGGCCAACCCGTTTCCGACCTCGAATGACCACACGCCCTCCTGATAATCCGAGAACCGGTTCATCACGCCTCCAGGCCAGCGTCGGCGACGAGGTGAGCAGCATCCAACGGACCCTCTCGGGCCGAACGAGCGGGATCGTCTACGCGGTCGCGATCCTGACCTCTGTCTTCCATCTCTGGGTCAACACCGTCGGCGTGGTGCCCGAGATCCAGCGTAACGCGATCCACTTCGGGCTCGTGCTGCTTCTCGCCTACCTGTACTATCCGGCCTCCAGATCGGAGTCCGGCCCCCCGGGCGTTCGCGACTGGGGGTTGGCCGTCTGCGCCTGCGCGACGGCCCTCTACCTTCTGATCTTCGAGGACGCGCTCCACGCGCGGAACGAGGTCCCGAACACGACCGATCTCGTGTTCGCTGCGGCTGCGGTACTGCTGCTGCTCGAGATCACGCGGCGAACCTGCGGCAGCTTCATACCCCTTCTCGCCATCGCGTTTCTTACCTACGCCCTGTTCTGGGGACGGTTCATGGGCGGGGTCTGGCACTTCCCGGGGGTCTCCATCTCCCGGATCCTCTACCGGATGTATTTCGCTCCTGACGGCATCTTCGGTACGATCGCCACGGTCTCGTCCACCTTCGTGTTCCTCTTCGTCCTCTTCGGGGCCTTCCTGCTCCGATCGGGCGCCGGCGAGTTCCTGATCCGTCTGGCGCTCGCCCTCCTGGGAACCACGGTGGGCGGCCCGGCCAAGATGGCGGCCCTTGCCAGCGGGCTGCTGGGTTCCATTTCGGGAAGCGCCGTTGCCAATACCGTGGGCTCGGGTTCGCTCACCATTCCCATGATGAAGCGCGTGGGATTTTCACCCACCTTCGCTGCGGCGGTGGAGGCCGCTGCATCCACGGGCGGCCAGCTCATGCCCCCGATCATGGGCGCTGGCGCGTTCATCATGAGCCAGTGGACCCAGATCCCCTACCTCCACATCGTGGCGGTCTCCTTCATCCCGGCGGGGCTTTACTTCCTCAGTGTCATCTTCTTCGTGCACCTGCGTGCGAAGAAGGAGGGCATACGGGCCCTGGACCCCGAGGACGTGCCGAGGGTGCGCGAGGTCCTTCGGGATGGCTGGCACTTCTTCCTACCCATCGCGGTTCTGGTAGGCCTGCTGATCTACGGTTTCACGCCGACCTTCGCAGCAGCTGCGAGCACCCTGGCGATCGTCCTGTCCAGCTGGCTGAACCGACAGACCCGTATGGGTCTCAGAGACATACTCGACGCCCTGGCCCTCGGCGCGCGGAACATGGTCTCCACGGGCGTCATTCTGCTGTGCGCCGGCATTGTCGTTGGTGTGGTGCTCCTTGTCGGCGTGGGCATCAAGTTCTCGTTGCTGATTGCCCACATCTCCGGCAGCAGCCTGCTTCTCACGGTCATACTGGTCGCCGCGGCCTCGCTGATCCTGGGAATGGGGCTCCCGGTCACGGCCTCCTACATCGTGCTGGCCGTGCTCACCGCGCCGGCCCTCACCACGCTGGGCGTCAGCCTGCTGGCCGCCCATCTGCTCATTTTCTGGTACTCGCAGGATGCCAACGTCACGCCTCCCGTGTGCCTGGCAGCTTACTCCGCCGCGGGCATCGCGGGCAGCGACCCCCTGCGCACGGGACTGCAGTCGTGGAAGATCGCAAAGGGGCTCTATCTCATACCCCTTCTCTTCTGCTACACACCCATCCTGTTCGAGGGAGACCTCTGGCGTGTCCTGGAAACGACCGTCAGCGCCGCCCTGGGGCTATTCGCCTTCGCCGCCGCCTTCGAGGCCTTCCACCTGGATCGGCTTGGAATCCCCTTGAGGCTCCTGTATGGCCTCGCCGCCGTCTTGCTCCTGTGGCCACAGCTCGCCCTGCACGCCGCGGGCCTGGCCTTTTTCATCATGCTGGTCGGCGTGCAGAAGATCGGCCGCCCACCGGATCCGCAACAGGCCGGGCGCTCATAGCACCTGCCACCGCGCAGATAGACAGGGAGACATCGCCCTATGGAAAGAGACACCGCCTTCGAGATGGGGACCTCCAACCTCCGCTTTGGCCCCGGCAGCACACGCGAGATCGGCATGGACATCGCCGACATGGGTCTGAAACGGGTGATGGTCGTCGCCGATCCCAACCTTCACAGCCTCCCCCCCGTGCAGGCCGTCGAGGAGTCGCTCCGTACCCAGGGTGTCGACTACGCGGTCTTCGACCGGGTCCGCGTGGAACCCACCGACGTCTCGTTCAAGGAGGCCATCGCCTTCGCCGCCGAGGGCACCTTCGACGGTTTCGTGGGCGTAGGAGGCGGGTCGACCATCGACACCGCCAAGGTGGCCAACCTGTTCTCCACCTACCCGGCGGACTTTCTGACATACGTCAACGCGCCCATCGGGAAGGGCGAGCCCGTCCCGGGACCCCTCAAGCCCCTCATCGCCGTGCCGACCACGGCCGGAACGGGCAGTGAGACCACGGGCGTGGCCATCTTCGATCTCAGCGAGCAGCACGTAAAGACCGGCATCGCCCACCGACGCCTCAAGCCTGCGCTCGGAATCGTGGACCCGGAGAACACACGCACCAT
>JASLMQ010000745.1 GCA_030746455.1 Candidatus Latescibacterota bacterium | reverse complement strand
CGTGCTGGCCGCTGCGGAGCCGGAGGGTGGTGGGGCCGACTGGGGGCGCGATCTGCCGGCATTGGTGGGTGGCATCACGGCCGCCCTGATGATGGCGTTTTCCGACACCTTTTGGTTCAACGCCGTGGAGGCCGAGGTCTACGGGTTCTCGATGCTGCTGATGGCCCTTTCGGTCTGGCTGGGCCTCCGCTGGATGGATCGGGCCCGGCAACCGGGCAACAGCCGCCTGCTCTACTTCGTGGCATACCTCATGGGGCTGGCCGGCGGGCTCCACCTGCTTTGCCTGCTGGCCGTGCCCACCCTGGCCGTACTGATCTGGTTCAGGGACCGTTCCGCCCTGAAGGACCCGAAGCTGTGGGCCATCACGCCGCTGCTCTTCGCGCTCGGCTACTCGACCTACATCGCCCTGATGATCCGCTCGGGGTTGGACCCGGCCATCGACGAGAACAATCCCGAGAACTGGTCGAACTTCGTGATGTTCCTGTCCAGGGTGCAGTACGGGACGGAGAGCATGCTTCTGAGCGTGTTCGACCGAAGGGCGCCCTTCTGGGACTATCAGATCGGATCGATGTACCTGAAATACTTCCTGGCCCAGTTCCCGGTGCCGGTGCTCGGGTTCGTATCCGAGGCGTTCCGGAAGGCCACAGAGCCGGAGGTCCTGCGGATCCAGGTCTCGATCGTGCCCTATCTACTGGGTTTCTGGGGCATGTGGCTCCACTGGAGCCGCGACGGCCGACGGTTCTGGGCCATGCTGGTCCTCTTCGCCCTGACCGGGTTCGGACTGTCGGTGTACCTCAACATGCCCGATCCCCAGCCGAGGGAGCGCGATTACGCGTTCGTGGGGTCCTTCGCGGTCTTCGCGATCTGGATCGGGGTCGCGGCCTCGGGCGCGGTCGAGTGGGTACGGAACCGCAGGATAGTGCCCCTCACACTGGGTCTTTCGGCCGTCCTCCTGGGGATGCCGCTGAGCCTGGTGGCGGTCCAGTACCACACCCACGACCGGACAGGGAGCTACGTCGCCTACGACTACGGGCACAATATCCTCGCGTCCTGCGAGCAAGACGCCATTCTGATGACCAACGGCGACAACGACACCTTCCCTCTCTGGTTCCTCCAGGAGGTGATGGGCTTCCGTCGCGACGTACGGGTGGTCAACCTGAGCCTGCTGAATACAAGCTGGTATGTCAAGCAGCTGCGGGATGTGCAGCCCACGCTTCCCATTCACTACAGCGACGACTACATCGACAGGGTTCTTACGGCCTTCACCCGGTCCGCCGTGGTGAAATCGGGTCGACTGTGGCGGGAAGACCGGGAGGTGACGGCCGCGGGAATCTCGTGGACGATACCCGCCTCGCCGAGAGGCATCCTACGGATCCAGGATGTGATGGTTCTCAAGCTGATTGACTGGAACAACTGGGAGCGTCCGTTCTACTTCGCGACGACGGTGCCAGAACAGAACCTCCTGAATCTGAAGGCACATCTCCAGATGGAGGGAATGGTCTACCGGCTCAACCCGGAAAAGCCGGGCCTGGTCCATCCCGAGCGCACGCGCCGA
>JASLMQ010000744.1 GCA_030746455.1 Candidatus Latescibacterota bacterium | reverse complement strand
ACCCACCGGGCCATCAGCGACGGGTTCGACGGGGTGGACATGGGTCGCAACATCTTCCAGGCCGGGGACCCCGAGGCAATGATCCAGGCCGTGCGGTCCGTGGTGCACGACGGCAAGAATCCCAAAGAGGCGTATGAGCTCTATCAGAGCCTGAAGAAGAAGGACGCGTGATGGCGGACTCGATGAAGGTCGGGATGTACTACAGCAACCGGGACGTCCGTGTCGAGGAGGCCCCCGTACCCGAGGTGGGCAAGGGCGACGTGCTGATCGAGGTGGACGCCTGTGGCATCTGCGGCAGCGACATCATGGAGTGGTACCGCATCAAGCGCGCGCCCCTGGTGCTGGGCCACGAGCTGACCGGCCGGGTGGTGGAGGTGGGTGCCGGGGTGACGGAGTTCTCGCCGGGCGACCGCGTGTTCGCGACCCACCACGTGCCGTGCGACGAGTGCAGCTATTGCCTTCGCGGGTACCACACGACGTGCGAGGTCTTTCAGACGGAGAACAACTTCAGCCCGGGTGGCTTCGCGCAGTATCTGAAGGTATCGGGACGCAGCGTCAAGAAGGGGATGCTCAAGCTCCCTGAGGAGGTCGCCTATCAGGACGGCACGTTCATCGAGCCCCTCGGTACGGTGGTCCGCGGACTCCGAACGGCCGACCTGCAGCCCGGGGACAGCGTGCTGGTGCTCGGCAGCGGTGTGATCGGACTGATGCACATCAAGCTGGCGAAGGCGCTGGGAGCGGGGCGGATCATCGCGACGGACGTTCACGATTTCCGTCTTGGTGCCGCGAGCCGGTGCGGGGCCGAGCACGTGGTCCACGCGGACAAGGACTTACCGACCTTCGTCAGGGACGTCAACGACGGCAAGCTGATCGACAAGGTGATCATCTCGACCGGCGTGCTTTCCGCCGCCAGGCAGGCGCTGGAGCTGGTGGGCAAAGGCGGCACGGTGCTCTTCTTTGCCGTGCCGATGCCGGGGGAGACGATCGAGATCGACTTCAACCCGTACTGGCGGGACGACATCGGGTTCAAGACGAGCTATGGCGCTGCGCCGCTGGACAACCTGCAGGCGCTCGAGCTGATCCGCGCGGGACGGGTTCCCGTGGACGATCTGGTGACGCACACGCTGGAGCTCGACGAGATCGGCGAGGGTTTCCGGCTGGCGAGCGCGGGGACGGAGTGCCTCAAGGTGGTCGTCAGACCCAATGGATGAGGACGCGATGCCCAAGTACCGCATCGAACACGTCGGCGTAACGGTCACCGATCTCGAGGTGGCCGTTGCCTGGTACACCGAGAGCTTCGGGTTCGAGGAGACGCGGCGGTTTGAGAAGGCCGAGTTCCAGGTCAAGGGCGCCGCGCTGCAGCTGGGCGACGACGCCCTGGAGCTGCTCGAGCCATACGATCCGGCGCCGGGCCATCCCTCGGGCAGGGAGCTGCCGGCCCTGCTGGCGCAGGTGGGTGCCAACCACTTCGCGCTGAACGTGGACGACGCTGCGGCGGCCTACGAGAAGCTCCAAGCGGATGGGTCCGAGCTCGTGACGGAGCTGCTTGAGGGCAGGTTCTTCTTCTGCCGGGATCCCTTCGGGACGCTGATCGAGGTTCGGGAGCGGAAGTGAAGAGGCGAGAGGCATTCTCCCGCAGAGGCGCCCCACTACGCCCCTGGTGGGCCTTCGAGGGGCAGGCAGGGACGCGGAGAGAGGCAGGAAGGCAAGAACGCAGGGAAGGGGAGGTATAGCACCGTAGGAGTAGATGAACTGGTGTCCGTGCCCAAGGACGACGCTGGGCCACAAGGGAGAGATAGGACGGCGAAGGTAGACGAGAGCCCCTCGAGGCGAAGGCCCGAGGGGCTCTTTGCGTGCGCCTATTCGCCAGGCTGATCCGACGCGGACTCAGCGGGGTCATCCAGGACCCAGCAGCCGGCCCGGTGGGTATGATCGATGACTGTGGCGGAGCCGTCGACCTTGCGGATCGCCCACAGGATTGCCAGGTCGCCTCCCGAGCAGACGGTCATGGTGTATCCGTACATGATGACCCATCCGTTGCCGAGAGCCATTCCTGCCAGCAAGGGTAGGACGCCCAAGACGAGTCCTGGCAATGCGACTGCACCCCGGTAGGCCGAGGCCGTGAGCGGCGACGAGGTTGTTGCGTAGGCCGCCATATAGCGGAGCTTGATACCGAATTTCAGGTCTTTCCATCGCCCCTTTCCAAACCAGATGAACCCCGCGCCGTGTAGCAGCTCGTGTAACACGACCCCAACGAGAAACGCGAACAGGAAGACCAGGATCCCTTCGGTGGTCATCAGGTCGGCTCTAAGCCTCTGTCGACCCCATATCCAGAATGAGGGTGCGAATGCGAGCGCACCCACGATGGGAATCAACGCCAACATGAGGAGTCCTGCCCGACCTGTTGACACAGACATGTCGGTTCGGCCGGGAATGCTTGCGACTTCCTCATCAGACTCGTCTGAATCGGACACCAACCCCGTTTTCTGTAGCAGTAGGCCGATGAGGCGTCCCATGGATTCGTACACAGCGATCGCGATTACCAGTAGCGATGTCATGATCAGCATCCCTGGCACCAGGGAAATGGGTGGATCCGACAGCCTGGCCTTATGCGCCTCGAAGTCCGCCACATATTCCTCTAAGGTGAGCTGTTCGCCCCTGAGCTGGTCTTCGGCCTTATCCAGGTGCATCATGTAGCCAAGGAAGCAGCCAAGTAACAGGACGAATATCACCTTCCCGGTTTGGATGCTGCTGCGCGATAGCGAGGTCATGGGGATCTCCTGGAAGAAGGGCACGATGTCAATTCGCTCGAGGGTGTGCGGACGCCTCAAGGTACGCCGGCACGTGCGGTTGCGCAAGGTTGCCCGGTGGCGTGCGGCATGGCGTGTTTGGGCGTTGAGAAAGGCGTTGCTTCGTAGGACGGTTTTGGGCATGTATGAAGCGCCAGAGGTATGGGTTTCGTAGTTGGAGAAGAACCGAGATTGCGAGCCCAGGACAGGCTCAAGCCTGAGCCTGTCCTGGGCTCGCAATGACAATCGCTGTCGCGTTGGGTGTTCGGGTAGAGAGCCCCGCGCAGCGGGGGTTCATGGTTTCGTAGCGAGGGGGTTCAGCCCCTCGCTACGCATCACGCGTCCAACGCCTTCACCGAGCCCCACAAGGAGGCCCCATGCTCATCGATGTCCACGGCCACATCGGCCGGATTCAGAAGGACCGCAGACAGTTCGTCGACGCAACCAACCTGATCGCGAAGATGGACGCCTGGAAGATCGACAAGACCTGCATTCTTCCTTTGAGCGAGCACCCGGAGGGCGCCTACCTGGAGTGCAACACCGAAGATGTGATCACCCAGTGCTCGCGCTACGCCGACCGGTTGATTCCCTTCTGCCTCATCGACCCGCGCTACGGAAACCATCCGGAGATGGACTTCGGTCCCTTGATGGAGGAGTTCCGCTCCCGCGGGTGCGTGGGCCTGGGCGAGTTCCTGCCCAAGATGGACTTCGACGATCCCCTGGCGATGAACCTCTACAAGCAGGCGGGGCAGCACAACCTGCCCATCATCTTCGATATGGCGGACCGGAAGTGGGGCTACGGGGTGAACGACGACTACGGCCTGCCCAGGCTCGAGCACGCGCTCAAAGAATGCCCGGAAACGATCTTCGTCGGCCACGGCCCGACCTTCTGGGCCGAGATCTCGGCCGAGGTCCCGGAGGACGGGCGAGCGACCTATGTCGAGGGCCCGGTCTTGGAGGGCGGCGCGGTGCCGCGGCTGATGCGCGAGTACGAAAACCTCTGGGCGGATACGTCGGCGAACAGCGGGTGCAACGGGCTCTCGCGCGACCCGGAGTTCGGGATCGCATTCCTGGATGAGTTCCAGGACAAGATCATGTTCGGCACCGATTCGTGCCGACGGAGCGACGTCCACGAGCCCGTACCGATCGTGACCTTCTTCCACGGGCTCCAGGAGGAGAAGAAGCTGTCCGACGAGGCGTGGGAGAAGATCGCGTGGAAGAACGCCGTGCGATTGCTGGGGATCTGATAGGGGGGAGCCGAGATTGCCACGCCTCGGCCTGTCGGCCGAGGCTCGCAACGACAATCGCGGTAGCGGTGAGGGGTGGGCACTGGGATTCGTGCGGTCACGTGCGAAATGAGATTCTGCAGGAACGCCTCCGAACTGCGCTCTGCCGCGGTGATCAGGAGCCCCGCGCAGCGGGGGTCGGTGTTCTCGTAGCGAGGGGGTTCCATGCCCACCGAAGCTGCCTCACAGCGAAGGTGGGAGCCCCTCGCTACGGATGAGAGCCCAACGCTCGATCTCCGCACTGGCAGCTAGCGGTGGCGACGATCCGTCACCCCTGGCGATCGATCCCCCCGGTCGCAGTTCCGCCTGAAGCACGTAGGGAACTGCGACCACCCCCCGTTACGAACGGGGGGGTACACGCCGGTTCGCGAGAGGATCGTCGCCGGAGAACCGAACTTGCCACGCCACAATCGGCCGGCCTCGAGCCACGATCCACGAACCACGCCTGCCCTCCGAAGCGCGTAGTGCGGAGGAGGGAGCCACGCTTGAGAACCTGCGCGAAGTATTTTTGATGCAGAACGCGGTGTGAACCACAGGGGAAGCACCATGCAAACCGATCGAAAGGAAGCCCGCCTGCTCGGCATCACCGTGCTGGCCGATTTCATCCTCAACGAAGGCGTTGACGGCGTGCTCAAGAACGTGGTCGAGCGGGCCGGGGCCACGGCGGTGGCCTGCAACCCGACGGTCACGGCCGAGGCCGAGGAAGGCAAGGGCAGCTTCCAGCCCCCGTCCGACGCCGGCAGCAGCAAGCGCCTCTTCGATCGGCCGCTCTGGGGAAAGCACTCCCTCTGGGTGCGCGGCGCGCCGAGCTATCACCCCAACCGATCGTTCTACGAGGACACTCCCTACGAGCCGCGCGAGCCGAACGAGCTGACGGACGCCCACGGCGCGCTCGTGGGCGAGTTCATCGACGCGGCGCTCGATCGCGGGCTCAAGGTCTATCTCCAGACCGGCTCCGTTCAGCCGCCGGGTCTGCGTGAAGACGACGTGCCCCGGCTTCCGGACGGCCGCCTGCCCGAGGCCCGGATGGCCAACACGGGGAGCCTGGCGAGCGAGGCGATTCGCGCCTACAACCGGGCCTACATTCGCGACCTGCTCGCGACCTATCCACAGATCACGGGCCTGCGCCCGGACTGGCCCGAGTACCCGTGCTACAAGCTCGACGAGGCCTTTCAGGACTTCGGCCCGCACGTGCACCTGTGGGCTGCGCACAACGGGTTCGACTTCGAGGCGGTCCGCCAGGAGGTCGCCGCGTTCTACGCGCATCTCCACGGCGGGCTGACGAACGCGGATCTGCACGACTTCGCCAGCGCGGGGCGTGGAACCACATCGTTGATTAGCCTGCTGCGTCGCTACCCCGGCGTGCTGGAGTGGCTGCGGCTCAAGGCGGCGCTGTCGTGCGACACGCTTCACACCCTTCGGAGCGCGCTGACCGAGTGGGACGGCGCCGAGAAGGAGCTGTCCGCGAACGCCTTCATGCCCCCCTTCTCGCTCTTCACGGGGTTCGACTTCGGCGGCGCAGCCGAGCACTGCGTTGCCGTGTCCCCCAAGCTCTACACGATGCACTGGTCGGTGATGGTCCAGTTCTGGGGCGAGGTGCTGCTGCAGAAGAACCCGGGCTTGGACGAGCGACTGGTCGTGAGGGCCCTGGCGAACCTGTTCGACCTGGGCGACGCCATCACGGCCGAGCGGATCTCGGACTACGGCTATCCCGCTCCGGACGAGCCGCACCCGATCCCCGACGCGCCCCAGCATCGCAAGATCGAGGAGGCGATCGCGGACACGAGAGGCCGGGCGCAGGTGACGCCGATCGTGCACGGCTACGGTCCGCTCGACGATTTCAGCCGACGGATTCGGGTGGTGGCCGAGAGCGAGGCCGACGGGGTTTGGATCAACCGCTACGGATACCTGAGCGACGAGAAGCTGGATGCGGTGGGCGAGATCTGGGCCAAGGGGAAGACGTAGGTACTGGAATCTGCGTCATGAGGCCCAGTGGTAGGCCCGGGCTGATGCGAGTCGGGTACCCCAGAGGGCTTCGAGACTACGACGGCGGCCCTATCCGAGTAGATTGGGAGCCATAGCGGGCTGAAGTCTCGGAGAAGCGAAGCAAGGCCCGGTCATTGCGTGTGCCGTCACAATGGCCTCTGGCACAAGGACGGCCGAGATTGCTTAGCCTAGACCGGTTGGTCGAGGCTCGCAATGACGGTGGCGGCAGCGATGGCTGGTGGGCATTGGGATTCGCGCGGTCGCGTGCGAGAGGAGATGCTACAGGTACGCTTGAAGACGGCAGTCTGCCAGGGCGATGACCAGCCCCGCGAAGCGGGGGTTGGTGTTCTCGTAGGGAGGGGGTTCAGCCCCTCCCTACGGTGGGATCGATCAAGGAGAAGCACCAATGACCGAACTCAGCGTAAACGTCAACAAGGTCGCGTTGCTCAGGAACACGCGAGACATCGGCATCCCGAGCGTGACGGGCGCGGCGCAGATCTGCATCGACGCCGGCGCATACGGGATCACCGTGCACCCGCGTCCCGACCAGCGGCACATCCGGCCGTCGGATGTCTACGAGCTTGCGGAGAGGGTCACCACGGTCGAGTTCAACATCGAGGGGAACCCGTTCGAGGCCGGGTACATGGAGATCGTGCGCAAGGTGAAGCCGACGCAGTGCACGCTCGTACCCGACACGCCCGATTCGTTCACCTCGGACCACGGATGGGACCTGGGCAAGGACGGCGCGCGGCTGGAGTCGATCATCGGCGAGTTGAGCGATCTCGGCGCGCGTGTGAGCCTGTTCATGGATCACGATTCGGACGAGATCCCGCGGGCGAAGGTCGTCGGCGCCGACCGGATCGAGCTCTACACCGAGCCGTACGCCACCGCCCACAGGGAGGGAGACGTGGAGCCCGTCTTCCAGTCGTACGCGAATGCGGCGCGGATCGCACAGGAGGCCGGCCTGGGGGTCAACGCAGGGCACGATCTCAACCTGGAGAACCTGGTCAAGTTCTGCTCGATCCCGGGCATCCTCGAGGTGTCCATCGGCCACGCGCTCATCGGCGAGGCGTTGGAGATGGGGCTGGGGAATACGGTGAAGGCGTATCTGGAGATCCTGGCCAAGACGTGAGAGGCGGCGTCCCCTCTCTGTCGTTCACGAGACAGGCGAGATTGCCACGCCCCGTAAACGAGCAGGTTTGCTCATCTACGGAGCTCGCAATGACAGGGGCGTTCCCGTAGCAG
>JASLMQ010000743.1 GCA_030746455.1 Candidatus Latescibacterota bacterium | reverse complement strand
GTCGCTCTGCCCGTCTTCCAGAGCGCGACGTTCGAATACGCCGGGCAGAACAGCTACCACGACCTGAAGTACATCCGTCTCAACAACACGCCCAACCACCAGGTCCTGCACGCCAAGCTGGCGGCCATCGCGGGTGGTGAGGCGGCGGTTGTCGCGGCGTCCGGCATGGCGGCCATCACCAGCGCGCTGCTGTCGTTTCTGCGATCGGGGGACCACCTGCTGGTTCAGGATTGTCTTTACGGAGGCACCCATACCTTCGTCAACCACGACCTGCCATCCCTGGGCATCGCGTTCGACTTCGTTGCCGGCAATGACCCGTCCTCGTGGGAGTCCCTCCTGAAGCCCGAAACCCGGGTCATCTACGTGGAGACGATGACCAATCCGCTGCTCGAGGTGACCGACCTGGAGGCGGTGGTTCGCTTCGCGCGCGAGCACAACCTGGTTTCGATGATCGACAACACCTTCGCCTCCCCTGTCAACTTCAAGCCGCTGGGGATGGGGTTCGACGTCGAGCTCCACAGCTGCACCAAGTATCTGAACGGCCACTCGGATATCGTGGCCGGCTGTGCGATCGGCGGTGAGGATCGGATCGAACGCATCGTGGACCGCATGAACCACCTGGGAGGCTGCCTGGATCCTCACGCCTGCTTCCTGCTTTACCGGGGGATGAAGACCCTGGCCCTCCGCGTTCGGCACCAGAACGACAATGCCCTCGGCCTATCGCAACTCCTCGAGGGTCACCCGGCTGTGGCGCAGGTCAACTACCCCGGGCTGGACGATCACCCGCAGCACGCACGCGCGGAGCTCCTCTTCGAGGGTTGCGGGGGTGTCCTCAGCTTCGAGGTTCGCGGAGGCGTTGAGGCCGCGGACCGGTTGATCGAAAGCCTGGTCCTACCGATCTCCGCCCCCAGCCTCGGTGGAGTCGAGACCCTGATCACGCGTCCGGCCACCACCTCCCATTCGGGGATGACGACGAAGGAACGGGCGCAGGCCGGCATCTCCGACGGCCTGATCCGGGTTGCCGTCGGGATTGAAGCGGCGGATGACCTGTGTGATGATTTCGAGCAGGCCCTCGCGAGGCTCTAGGCAAGGGCTGTCGAAGCTGCTGGACCCAAACTGCGACCACAGACCACAGACCGCGGATCACGAGACCCAGCGCCCTCTCCGGAGTTCCGAGGCCTGGACATCCAGGGCGAGGAACTCCCAAGCTGAAAGAGGCGTTAGCCGAGTTCAGCCGTCGTCCATCGTCCGTGGTCCGTGGTCCAGCGGGATGGTGAACTCGGAAAGCTGTGAAAGGACAACGCATGGGTAAGGCAGCCCGCGCTGTCACAATCGGCATGCTCAAGGCCATGCCGGCGAAGTGGGATGTGGAAGGGAACTGGGCGATCTTCGAGGAGCAGCTCAAGCGCCATAAGGGCGACGGCATCGATGTCTTCGTGACGCCGGAGTGCTTCCTGGACGGGTATGCAGTGACGGAGTCGGATTGGACCCTGCGCAAGTTCGCCCGCGTGGCGCAGTCTATGGACGATAGCCCGTACATCCGGAAGGTCCGACAGATGGCACGTCGGTACGATATGACCATCGTGTTCGGATTCACGGAGCTCCTGGACGGCCACTTCCGCAACGCAGCGGCGCTGATCGGGCGGGATGGGGATCTGGTGGGAAAGTATCACAAGACGCACCTGTTGAACCACGACCTGAGGTTCGCTCGGGGTGGGGACCTCCCGGTATTCGACCTGGACATCGGTCGGGTGGGGATGGTGATCTGCGCCGACCGGCGCTGGCCCGAGTCGGTTCGGACCCTTCGTCTCAAGGGCGCGGAGATCTGCCTGATGCCCACCTATGGGATGCGCCACCTGGAGAACGAATGGTGGATGCGGACACGTTCCTACGAGAACCAGATGTTCGTGTGCTTCACGCATCCCGCTGTGGCGCTGATCACGAATCCCAAGGGCGGGATCGAGGCGAAGCTGGACTCCAACGTTCACGACGTGCTGGTCCACGAGATCGACCTGGCCGAGGTCAACGACGACAACCACCTGGCCAACCGGCGTCCCGAGCTGTACGACGTCCTGACGGACTCCTCGCATTCCTCCGTCCAACAGGCCTACGACGCACCCAGGACTCGAGCCAAGGGGGCTGGGAGATCGCGTGGACGTTGATGTGCGTCGGCCGACGCAACCAGGACCCGAGCCAAGGGCGGAGCGAGATCTCGGAGGAAGCAGTGAGGGCAAACACTGAGGCAGCAAAAGGGGAGGTGGAACGATGTATCGCGTTGGGCTGATCGGGAACCGCGCGCACCAGATGACCTACGGCCCCATCATCGAATCGCGCGATGACTGCCAGATCGTAGCCGCGGCCGAGCACAACGCCGAGAAAGCGAAGCCGTTGGAGGACCGGTTCGGCGTGTCGTGCGCGTGCGACTACGACGCCGTGCTGGAAGACCCGAATGTGGATGTGGTTTCGATCGCTACGGACTTCTACCTCAAGCGGAGTCTGATCACGAAGGCAGTTGCATGCGGCAAGCACGTGCTGGTGGACAAATCGCTCGCCCGGACGGTCAGGGAGGCACGGGAGACGATCGAGGGGGTCAGGGACTGCAAGGTAAAGATCGCCTTGAGCTACGCCCATCGCTACCAGCCCACCTTCGTGAAGCTGGGCCGGGCGGTCCGAGACGGCACGTGTCGCCGTGTCGCTGCGTTCACCCATTACTTCGTACGACAGTTTCCGGACAGCGACCTCATGTCCTATGTCAGCTACCCCACGCCGCCCCGGGTGAACGGGGGGGGCGACCTGTTGAATCTGGGAAGCCACCCGTTCGACAGCGGGTATCTGCTTTTCGGGATCCCCAGCCGGGTATACTGAAAGGGGGAGACTGCGTATTGGGCGGAGTCAAACAGGGATATTGGTACGGAGACACTGCCACCC
>JASLMQ010000742.1 GCA_030746455.1 Candidatus Latescibacterota bacterium | reverse complement strand
TCGGTCGCAGGAGGCGCTGCGAGCGATCTCCGCACAGACCTATCCATCCGGCCTAATGGAAACCATCGAGGTTCAGTACGTGCCGGTGGCCCCGGGGGCCCACACCTCGGCGCTGAACGCGGCGTGGGAGAGCGCCACGGGAGAGTTCGTGGTGCACGCCGAGTCCGGCGTGGTTTGGGACGGTACCAAGGTCGAACGCCAGGTGCGTCAGCTTCAGGAGGATCCGTCTTTGTCAGCCTGCGTGCACTGTATGACCGCATGCGCATCCAATGGCAGGGCACGTCTGCTGGATCTGAGGCCCCTGGAGACCTACGGGCTACTGATCGGGTGTCTGCTGGATGTCCCATGGGGACCGGGCGCGGCCGTGTTCCGCAAGGAGGCCATGGCGGAGCTGGGGGTGTACAGGAATGTGGATCAGGTGCTGTGGGAGTACGCCGTCCGCCTGGCGGAGAAGGGGCACCCGGTGGAGCTGACCGACGAGGACTTGGCGGTCTGGCACGTGGACGAAGGGCCCGTCCACGAGGGACAGGGACTGGACCTGGCTCCGAGCCGGGTCCGTCACAGTTTCATGAAGTCGTATCTGGATCGAATGACGCCGGAGGCGCTGTTCCCCGGCAGCGGCAGGCAAGAGCTGGGACAGCTGGTTCTGGCGGGGCTCCATCACAGGAATGACGATCTGGCGGCCGCCCACGCGCTGTGCACGCTTGCCGGGCGCGACACGGGCCTGCCCGAGGCAAGCTACTGGCACGGCATGACCCATCGCCGTGAGGGAGACTTCCAGGGAGCTCGGCGATGGTTCCGCGGGACCACGCGGCTGGAGGTCCTATCGGGGATTCGTGAATCGACGGTGGGGCTGCTTCAGCGGGTGATGCAGATGCCAGAGTACGGGAGCGCACGGGAGGCGGCCCTTCGCCTGATGCAGCAGCTCAACGCTGAGGGAACGTGGGACCCCAACCACCTCGTCGGACTGTGCGAGACGTGCCTCGAGGGGGGGACCCCCGAGGAGAGGAGGCTGCTGGAAGAGGTGCAGGAGATCGAGTTCTGCGTGGTGTTCGATCGGTCGTTCGAGCTTGCCTCTCAGGGATAGCCTCGAACCGTCAAGATTTGGTCACTACGGAGGACACGAAGGACCTGAAGAACACGAGCGAGTCGAGCGAGAGAAGCGGAAGTAGGATGGCAGGGCTGTGGGGATGATCCCTCAGCCGTTTCTATGTACGGGACGAGGCGCTGAGGATGCGTTTCAGGAGGGTTGGAACCACGAGCAGAGCGATTAAAGCCTCCGGTCCCGCGTAGCTCAGGTTGTAGAGGAGGGCATAGTGCCAGACGTCTACGCCCTCGGGCGCGTAGTGCGCGAAGAAGATCGCAC
>JASLMQ010000741.1 GCA_030746455.1 Candidatus Latescibacterota bacterium | reverse complement strand
GGATCAGGTCTGCTTCGTCCACGTCGTCGGGCAGGTGCCACGGGTCGATGTAGACCACCTTGCCGCCCCTGCGGAACCGGAACGCCGACTGGGTGAACCAGGTTACCCCTTCCAGCATGATCATCACCCCCTCTTCTTGCTTGGCTGTACGTAGCTTTGATGCGGTGAAGTCGGAGAGCGCGAATTGCAGGAACGTTACGACAAGGCAAGCGGGTAGGATCCGTAGTCCCAGACGGCCTGCCGCATCGCCCGATAGTTCTCGAGCTGCGTCCCCGGCTGGATGACGTTGCTCGTGGTTACGACGAGGCCGCCGGCCGTCGCGGCGTGTTCGATGGCGTATCGGACTTCGTCGCGTGCGACGGATGGGGGCGCGGCAATGAGGGTCTCGCAGTTTACGCCACCGAAGAGGCAGAGACGATCGCCATACCGTTGCTTGAGCAGGCGCATGTCCATCCCGATGTGCGGCTGGATCCCGTGCCAGCCGTCGATGCCGATCTCCACGAAGCTGTCCAGGATGTCCCAAACGCTGCCGTCGGTGTGCTTGATGAAGTAGGCCCCGCGACGGTGAATGGTCTCACACTGGCGGATCAGGCCCGGCAGGATGAATTCGCTGAACCGGTCCTTCCCCATGAGCGGGCCGCGGTTGTCGGAGTAGTCGTCCGTGGCCATCACGGCGTGGACGCCGGCATCCAGAACGGCATCGATGTAGGCGATCGACCGCCCGACGTAGACCTCAACGGCGCGGTGGACGAACTCGGGGTCGGTGATCATGCGGACGAGCAACTCGTCCATCCCGACGGTCGGGCTCCACGGGAATGTACCGTCCACGGGCAGCCGCGCGATCACGAAGTGGGTGTCTGCGAGGCGTTCGACCACGTGACGGATCGCCTCGAGCTCGGAGGGGTCGACGACGAAGGGCTCCTCCGGGTCGGGGAGATCGTCCACGCTCATCTGGGGAAACTCGTGGCGCACCGCGATGTTGCCCGCCTCGGGGTTGAATGTGACCTCGTATCCCCGCTCGTCCTTCCATGAATAGGGACCGGTCATCTCGGGCCTGGTACGCGGGCCGGCCGCGGGAACGACGGGCACCCTCACGAAATCCCACTCGAGTGTGATAGGGAGATCGACGTGAGCCGAGCAGTAGTCGGCTACAACCTCATCCCGCCTGCCGTCCCACAGAGCCTGAAGCTCGTCCCATCCGCGGTTGTAGAGCGTGTCTCGGCCCAGGATCTGCTCGACCAGGGCGCCGTCGATCTGGTTTTCGCCCGTGGGGACGCGATCGGGTTCCCGGTGCTCGATCGCGGCGATGACTCTTTCTTTGTGTGTCATGAGTGTGGATTTGCGTTGGTACAACCAATGGCTTTGCGTGTTTGGACCGGAAGAGCCGTGAGACGTGAGAAGTCAGACCCTCCTCCTCCAGCAAGCTGGCTTCCACCTTCGCCAAGGCTTCGGTGGACACGTCGGAGGGCAGGCATGAGACGTCAGACGGAGAGGCCCAACGGTACTTGATGCTCTCCGCTGTGTTCGGTATGTTTGCCTCCGTGATCGGAAACGACGACAAGGATCAAATCGTGCGACTGGCAAAGGAGCCCCAAATGAGACATTTCAAGATCGCAATTGCCTCCGTGCTCGTCTTCGCGGCCCTGGTGGCCACGGTCCCGGCGGCGCAGGAGGATTCCCCAGAGCCAGCGCTACCGGATTTACAGGTCGGTGATGCGGCGCCTGCGTTCCAGGCCAAAGACGACGGCGGCCAAACCTGGAAGTCGACCGACCACGTTGGCAAGAAGATCGTTGTGGTGTTCTTCTACCCGGCGGCGATGACCGGCGGGTGCACGAAGCAGGCCTGCAACTTCCGCGACGTGAAGCCGGAGCTGAACGACCTCGGTGCCGAGGTGATCGGCGTGAGCGGCGACACGTCGGAGGGACAGGCCCTGTTCAAGCGCGCGCACGGACTGGACTACACCTTGCTGGCCGACGCGGACGGGGCGGTGGCAAAGGCCTTCGGCGTTCCCCTGAAGAAGGGCGGCTCGATCCAGAGAACCGTCGACGAGAAGGAGGTGACGCTCACCCGGGGGGTGACGGCCAAGCGCTGGACCTTCGTGATCGACAAGGCGGGCAAGATTGCCTTCAAGAACACGTCGGTCCAGGCGGCGACCGATGGCGACGCGATCCTCGACGTGGTGAAGGGACTCGCGGGCAGCTGATCCCGCGGCGTGAACCGCCGGCCACTTGCTGGACGCGAGCGACCCCTACGAAATACGACGGGCCGCGTCTCTCTGGATGCGGCCCTTTCTGTTCTCCCTCGATTCCTAGGTGGTCGACCGGACCGCCTCCAGCGCCCCAGCCTCATCCTCGCAGATCGTGGCGACCTTCAGCAGTCCCATAATGCGGAAGGTCTTGGACAGGGTGGGCGTCACACAGCAGAAGGCGACCTTCCCCTCGAGCTCTCGGACCTTCTCGATGAGCTCTATGAGGATCGAGATGCCCATGCTGTTGACGATCCTGGACTTCTCGAGGTTCAGGACAACGTGTCTGACCCCTTCCTGCACCAGCACCTCGCCCGCATCGGCCACCTTCTCGGCCGCGTGGTCGTTGATATACCCGTCGGTCTCGAGAATGCCCACGTCGCCGTCGCGTCGAACGTGTACCTCCAGGGGGTCTGCCATCAGGCGCGCTCCTTGGGAAAGTCGAGGCCAGGTGCAAGGGTGATATACAAAGATAGGGTCATCTCGTCGCGAAATCAAGCGGCTGCAGCGCCCACGGCAGCGAGAGCGAGAGCTTGCACCACAGAGAACACTGAGAACACAGAGAAAGGCAGGATATGAAGTTGGGAGGCCGGACCCCGCTCTGGCAGGAACCTGCCAATCTTTGGGGGCTGGACCCCGACCCCCGGCGCCGGCACACAAGGCACACAGGGAAGAGCGGGGTGAGAGGGTGGGAGGCAGCCCCCGGTCAGGCAGGGATCAGCCATTCGTCGGGGAGGTGGACGCCGAATCCCGGTCCTGGTGGCAGCCCGAGGCTGCCATCTTGCGGCATAGGCGTCCCCGGTGTAGCACGGTAGCACGAGCGTCCGGACGCCGAAGGGGATCCCAGGTAACACTCCTCCAGGGGGACGCCGGGATCCGAGAACTGGATCAGCTCCGCCAGCGGGGTGTTGGGCATGGCGGCCGTCCAGTGCTGGCCGTAGAGGTTATTGGCACCTGTGTGCAAACACATCTGGAGGCCCGAGGCGTCGGCGGCGTGGGCGAGCTTCATCGCCTCCGTGAATCCCCCGATCCACTGGATGTCGGCCTGGATCAGATCGACCCAGCGATTCTGGATGGCCCGGATGCCCGGGTGGCGGGTGGACCAGTGCTCGCCGGTGGCGATGGTCTGCCACGGGATGCGCCGGCGCAGGGCTCGCAGACCCTCCCAGTCGTGCGGGACGAGCATCTCCTCCATCCACCGAAGCCGGTAGGGGCGGAGCGCCTCGCACATGTGGACGGCGTAGTCGACGTCATAGGCCATCCAGCAGTCGAGCATCAGGTCGGCCTCGTTGCCGATGTGATCACGGGTTCGCGCGATGAGGCCCACGGTGCCCTCGATGCCGGCCTGTCCGTGGCAGACGCCGTAGGGCCGGGCGAGTTTGAACCTGCTGAATCCCAGCTCGAGGCCCCAATCGACGTCATTGCCTGTGAGGTAGACGTCCATCCGGGATCTCGCCGGGCCTCCCGCCAGGCGGTAGACCGGCTGGTTCACGGCCTTCCCCCACAGGTCCCACAGGGCCAGATCGACCCCGGCGATGGCCCGGGCGGTGAGCCCTTCGTTGCCGT
>JASLMQ010000740.1 GCA_030746455.1 Candidatus Latescibacterota bacterium | reverse complement strand
TGGTGAGATAAGGGTTCGGGGTGGGTCCACTATCCGTTAGCCCTACACGAATACCGTTTGGGCCAGGATTTCTCGGGCCTTCGTGTTTCTAAATCGGTGTCTATCCGTGTTCATCTGTGGTAAGATCTTGACGTATTGAGGTTAGCCCGCGAAGATCGACCGATTGCAGATCCCGAACTTCGTCCCTTCGGTCATGAACCCGGGCACGAACTGGGCGGTGCGTCCCGCCGGAACGGTGCCCTCGTAGTAACCCGAAAAGGGGCCGTTGAACTCGGTAAAGCGGTCGCGGTTGGCCGGGCCATCTTCTCCCGCCACCACGTAGGCGTTGTTGAACACCCCATCGGCCTTCAGGCCTGTGCCGCCCGCCGCCCGGACCCGCGCGTCGATTGTGTCCAGGATGGCCGCCGCATCGTCTCCCCCCACTCCGCTCACCATCACCTCGGTCACGCCGGAGCGGCGGATCGCCGTCCACGTGCTGAACCCGTCGACGATCTCCCCCGCCCGGTCGATCTCGACCCCTTCGCCAACCACACACCTCGGCTCGGGCTCCACGATACCGTCGAGATTGGGGATCCGTGAGACCGGATAGATGAGTCCGGCGGGCCGGTGGTCGCCGAAGTAGTCGGCCATCACCTTGCGGACGGTCTCCACCCGGCTCCATGTCTGCCCGGGGTCGTCGTCCACGGCCACCAGGATCTCCATCCAGGCCGTCTGGGTCTTGAAGTCCACGCCTTGCTCGGCCAGCTTCTTCTCGTACTGCTCCACCAGCACGAACTCCATCTCCTTCGCGAGATCGGGCCCGAGCGTCGCCACCGAATTCCCCTGGGCGTCCGTGTGGAGCACCGATGCGCCGCTGGGCTGATGGTCGACCCACGAGCCGAAGTCGATCTTGCCTCCCCCGACGACCACGCCTTCCCCCCTGATGGCCTTGATCTGCACCTCGAACAGGGCCTCCGGGTCGGGGAATCCCTCGGGGTGGGTGAAACGGGCCATCCGGTTCGAGTTGAGGTCGCAGCCGGTCACCGCCTTGACCATCGAGCCGTAGACCGCGTTGTAGCTGTCCTTGTAGGCGTCGCACGCCTCCCGGTCCGACGACGGCGTGGTCCAGAGGACGTCCGTCTTGTACACGTCGCCCCACGTGACCCCGCCCCGCGCGAGTCCGGCGTTCAGGTTCTCGATGGTTCCGAACCACTGGGATCCCAGCTCCTTCGGGTACTGGGTGCCCACATTGCCGCTGGGCTCGACGAGACGTACGATGTTGCTCTCGTCGTCGGTGATGATCACCTCACAGGTGCCGCAGAACACGGCGCCGGGCAGGTGTCTTACGATGTCGACCTTTGCCATAGATACCTCCTCGGGAAACGGATTTCTAGACGGGCAAGTGATGCTTGCCTCACAGGTTCTTGCGACTGCCAGACGGAACGTCAGCCGTCGGCACTCAGCGATCAGCCTTCAGCCACCAACAACAACGCAATCGAGCAGTCTCACTAGCTCCCGCTCTGGCTGAGCCATTGATCCGGTTCAAGCTGACAGCTGAGAGCTGACCGCTGCCTTTTCACTGATTCACAAGCATTCTTCTCGCCTCAGCCAACGATTCATGATTGCCAATATCCAGCACAGAACCCTCTATCTCGTATGCATAGACCGGCTCCACCTGGCAGAGCCATTCCAAGAGATGTCCGGGCGCGTCTGAGGTACCGCCTTGTTGCAAGTACTCGGCGATGCGCGGGAGAACGGACTTGGGATAGATGTAGAGCGGAGGCACGGCCCACTTCGACTTGGGGGCCTCCGGCTTCTCCTCGAACTCGAGCACGCGGTTGTCCGCATCCAGGAGGACGATCCCCCGACGCTTCCGGTCCTCCACATCCTCGATCGCCCGAACGCAGATGTGGGATGCCGGGTTGCCGCGAAAGGTCTGTACGAACCGCTTCAGCGGAAACTGGAGGATGTTGTCCGCGGCGCACACCAGAAGATCATCGTCGACGTCGCGATGGGTCAAGGCATACTGGATGTCGCCCACCGCACCCAGCCGATCGTCATTCGAGGTGGTGCCGTCGTCCAGCACCTCGAAGCGGAGTCCCCTGTGGGCCTGTCCCCCCCGGCGCGCCTGCGCGGTCCGCTCAGCCGCCCATAGGTCGAAGTGACCGACGAAGCGATGGTTCGACACCAGTACCGCGTGCTCGATGCCCGGTATCTCGCGGATCTGATCCACCAGGTGGTCCAGGAGGGTCTTGCCACCCACCTCGAGCAGGGGCTTGGGGAAATCGAGTGTGAGCGGGTAGAGCCGCGTGGCATAGCCGGCAGCGAGGATGAGGGCCTTCACAGGATTCGCGCTCCGTCGCATGAGCCGCAGAGGAACACCGGTGCGTCGGCGGCCAGGTCGGGATAGCGATCGCCGTAGACGTCCCGCACGTGCTGCGCGGCCTCGTCTCCCGCCCCGGCGTCCACGACTGCCACACAGCACCCCCGGAATCCCGCGCCGCTGAACCGCGCGCCGTACACGCCTTCGGTCTCCACCAGGATCTCGTAGAGATCGATGAGCGGCGGGCTGCCGCACTCGTAGTTGTCGATCGAGCTTCGGCCCGATTCGGTCATCAGCCGGCCAAAGCCCACCAGGTCGCCACGGCCCCAGGCCTCCACCCCGGCCCGGACCCGCTCCGTTTCGCCGAAGAAGTGCGCGGCACGGCGAGCCGGGTCACCGGTGAGGCGCGACCGGTACGCGCCGTATTCGTCGGGTGTCACGTTCCCGAGCAGGTGCGGCTCCCCCGGTCGTCCCGCGAGATCGAGAAGCGTCTTAGCCGCCTCGGCGCACTCGTCGACGCGCTGGTTGTAGCCCGTTGTCACCAGGGCCTGTTCCAGCCCGGAGAACGCGATCAGGATGTCGAACGGCGGCATGGATTCCGCTCGGGGAATCAGCCGGTGGTTGGCATCGCGGCAGTCGATGAGCGTCAGGTGGTCTTCGCGCGACAGCAGAATGGCGGCCTGGTCCAGAATGCCGTTGCGCAGACCGAGGGAGCCGTTCTCGATGGCCTGGTCGAGCCGGATGTTCTCCGTTTCGGACAGCGCCAGTCCATTCACGTCTTCAAGCGCCAGAAGGTAGGCCACGCCGATCGCGGCCGAAGAGCTGAGTCCTCCCGCCCCGAGCCGGCCGGCCGTGACGCCCAGAATGCCCTGCTCGAGCCCAACGTGATCCTCGAGCGCAAGTGCGGCGCCGCGGACGTAATTGCCCCAATCGTCCTCACGTCTGGGTGGGATCCCGTCAAGACCGAAGTTGATCTCACCGTCGAACGAGAGACTGCTCAGACGGATCTCGCGCGAACCCGACGGGGCGAAGGCCAGGTGCACCGCCCGATCGATCGCCATGGCCGTCACCGGCCCGAGCTGGTGGTCGATGTGGGCGCCCAGCGGGCAGATCCTGTAGGGGGACTCCACGATGCGGACGGCGTCGGGTACCACGTCGTAGCGCCGTTGCATTTCCGATCTCAGGCGGTCGAGGATCGCGTCGTCATTCATAGCGGACCTATTATACACGGAGCATGTGTCGCGAGCAAGCAAAACCGGTTTCGAAAGGAGTATATGCAATGGTACGACTCGCACTGATTGGCGCCGGCAACCACTGCCGCGGCAACCACGCGCCTGCGCTCGCCAAGTACGCGGTGGACCACCCCGAGCGTCTGGAGCTCGCGGCCGTCTGCGACCTGATCCCCGAGAAGGCCAGGGCCTTCGCCGAGGAGTACGGGTTCAAGGCCGTGTACACCGACCACTCGGAGATGATCGACAAGGAGAAGCCCGGCGGATGCGTCTGCGTGATGCCCATCGAGCTCACCACGGACCTGGCGATCGACATGCTCCGCCGCGGAATGCCGACCACCGTGGAGAAGCCCATGGGCGGCAGCACCGCCGAGGTGGAGAAGCTGGCAGACGTGGCCCGCGAGACCGGCACCCCGAACATGGTCTCGGTCAACAGGCGGTTCGAACCCCTGACCCGCCGGGGGATCGACTGGGCGCGCGAGCAGGGCCCGCTCCGCTATGTTCGCGCTTCCATCCTGCGTCACAACCGGCGCGAGCCCCCCTTCGTATCCGGCACCGCGATCCATTGCATCGACACGCTTCGCGAGATCGGCGGCGACATCGCCGACGACCGGTCCCTCATCCTCGAAGGTGAGCCCGACTGGTTCCACTTCGATTTCAACTACACGTCCGGAGCCGTCGCAACGCTGGACGTGATGCCCACCGACGGCAGCGTGGAAGAGCGCTACGAGCTCTTCGGTGAGGGCTATCGCGTCGACGCGTGCGTGGGGCCATCTCCCGATCCCGGGCTCCAGTGCTGGAAGGACGGCAAGATCGTCGTCGACGAGCGGCCGCCCGAAGGCGAGCCCGACTTCGTGCGCGTGGGCCCCTACGGGGAGACGCACGAGTTCGTCACCGCGCTCGAGGAGGGTCGTCCTCCGTGGCCATCGATCCTGGAGGTCTTCCCCTCGGTCGAGCTCGCGTATCGCCTCGATCCCTCTGTAGGATAGAAAGGCAGCCTTCGTGGATACGCGGAGTACATTTCGATCTACAACGCAGGCGCTGCTGTCATCCCGAGCGCGTGACCCTACCCCGTCCTGGCCTGCCCCCGCAGTCGGGTGCGCGAGGGACCCCTGCACTCTCTAGGTGGCGACAGGCCAACGGCACAACAGGCGCTCTCTGTGATCGGTTCAGCCATCACCTGCTCAACGCCCCCGACACAGGGATCCCTCGGTTCGCCCTCTCCTCCTTCACTCCCGTCGAAGCTTCAAAGTGCCAGGCCAGGGCTCCCTCGGGATGACAGTGGGGTCGCGTGACGGAGTCAACGGCAGTGGCGGTTGGCCTGGCAGGCAATCCAGATTCCCATGCTCAACGACGATAGCATCTACATCAGCGATTTCCGTCCGGCCACAGACGCCGTGCCAGGCGCGCGTACCATCCCATCCCGGATCGACGGTCGAGACGGGCACACGCTCCACATGGACGATGGGGCGGACGGAATCTGCAATGTGCCGAGCCCGGTCGAAGGCTGGCACGACGTGTACATCGGCTTCCCTGCCGCCAGCAGCATCCAGGTCCGCCTCTCGGGGGAGCCGACCTTCCGGTGGCTCGAAAGCTCGGTCCGATGGGGTGGATCCCCTGATGACGGCGAAGAGGCCTACTGGCGGCTTGCCGATCTCACTGCCGCCGGCTTCGAGCTCCGACCTCAGCTCCTCTCACGCAGGCACGACCGGCGGGATTCCCGAGTCGCCTACCTGCGGCTGGTGCCCGTGTCGGATGCGGAGGCGCGGAAGCGGCAGCAAGGTCTGTCCGATCGACCCACCCGGACCGCCGGGGCCGTGATCGACGGACACGAGATGCTCGGTGCGTACGGCCCGCAGTCGCCCGACGAGGTCCGGGACCTGATCGAGCCCTTCGTGGACAGCGACTTCAGGCGGATCCACTTCGGCTGCACCACCACCACCATGCGCCTCAACTTCCTCTCGAAGGTGGGATACCACATGGGGCAGGACCAGCCCCTGGACCGGCTACACTCCGACGGCAACCGTCGCTGCGCGCTGGCCCTCCAGGCCGCCGAGCGCGAGGGGTACGATCCCGTTGACATCCTGATCGCCCATTGCGAGGACATAGAGCTCGAGCTGTGGGCTGACTTCCGGATCCAGCAGGACTACCCCTATGATTACGCCGGCGGCTTCGGCTACGACTTCAACTCCCCGTTCACCGACGCCCATCAGGACTGGCGTCACGTCGACCGCAATGGCGAGGTCTGCAGCCACCTCTTCAGCCATTTCCACCCCGGTTGGGAGCAGTACAAGCTGGACCTGCTCGCCGAGCTGGCCGAGAAGGGCCCGGCCGGAATCCATCTCAACCTGATGTGCGAGATGAACGCCATTTGGGACTTCGCCCCTCAGGCCGTCATCCGGTTCAGGGACGAGCACGGCTTCGACCCGACCTCCGATCCTGAGCCCCCTGAGGAATGGTATCAGTTCCGGTGCGACCACCTCACCGAGTTCATGCGTCGGCTCCGGTCCCAGACCGATCGTATCGGCCGGCGGCTGGGCCGGCCCATCCCGATCGCCGTACAGGTCTCGGGTGACTGGAACATTCTGAAGCATGGGAAGCTCGTCAAGGCGGTCTCGCAGAACTTCCTGGCCGGCTTCGACATCGGCCGGTGGGCGCGCGAGGGACTCGTTGACGTCGTCTCTCCTTCCTTCCGTCGTACCTACAAGCCCATGTTCCTCGAGCACCTGTTGGACGAGCTCGGAGATGCCCGGGGCCGAGTCATGCTCGTGCCCTCCCTCGGGCAGCACGACAACGCCGTCTTTCCCCGTGGCTACGAGTGGAGCCTCTACTTCACCGACGAGGGTGCCGGGGCCACCGATCTGGTTCCCTTCGGCGAGCTGGACGCCTGGCGCGTGCTGCGCGAGGCCCACGACCTCTACCGGCAGGGGGCCGATGCCGTGGATGTGTGGGAGATGGGCAACGCGCCCGTCCGGCTGGCCCGCTGGAACGTCCTAAAGCACGTCGGAGATCGCGACATGCTGGCGTCGGAGTTCGGGGAACGGATTGGAGGGTTGATGGGGAGGCCGGAGGGACAGGTGAAGATGGAGTTGGACAACAGTGGATCATGACACATACGGATGCAACATCCGGTGCCCGGACGTGGGCGTTCAGCTATCAGCAGTCAGCCTTCAGCTAAAAACAGAACCAGAATCTGCCGTCTCTATGGCCACTGCTTTCTGCAGATCCAATGAACAGGTTCAGCTGACAGCTGATGGCTGAAGGCTACTCAGCCCGTCTGACCTTGGGAGGCACTATGTCTCGTGGTCTCGCGATTCCCTGGCATTCACCATTGCCCGACCTCTTCTGCTTCCACGACTCCTGCAACGTCTACCTCCTCAAGTCAGGCGACGAGGCAATCGCATTCGACTTCGGCTCGGGCGGCTGGATGGCCCACCTGCCGGATATTGGCGTGAAATCGCTGCGCCACGTGTTCCTCACCCACGCACATCGCGACCAGAGCTACGGGCTGGCGCGTCGATCCGACTGGCCCTTCGAGGTCCACGCATCGGCCGAAGACGCGCGCTTCTACCGGCCCAACGCCCTCAAGCGGTTCTGGCTGACCTACCAGAACTCCGGATGCCCGGCGAACTACGCCGCTCCGCGGGAGCCGCTACCGTTCGTGCAGAGCGATGTAGGCGACTCCAACGAGGTCCAGTGGGGGGGGACGCGGATCTGCCCGGTGCCCACGCCCGGACACACCCCCGGGGCGCTCACCTACGTGGTGAACTGGGAGAGACGTGCAATCGCCTTCTGCGGCGATGCCGTTCACGCGGGAGGCACGGTCCACCAGCCCTATCATCTGGAGTGGGACCACTGGACGCCGGGAGGCGCGCGTGAGGCCTGGTACGGCCTGGAGCGCCTGAGCTATTGCCGGATCGATCTCCTGTGTCCGTCGCACGGGCCGATGGTCTCCGAGCGCCCGGGCGCCTGCGTGCGGGAGGCCCGCAAGCGCCTGATGGCCTTCATCCGGTCCAAGGGGTCGGTCTGCGCCGGCGAGCGCGACCGCTGGTTGACCACCGAGCTACTCGAGTGCGGCGCATCGCGCGTTCTGCCCGACCTCTACCACTTCGCGAACAACACCTATCTGCTCGTCGGTGATCGGCGCCAGGGCTTCGTGATCGACCCCACGCTACCCAGCGTGAAGGAGATCCCGCATCTGATGGCGGAGGTCGGCGTCGAGTCGATCACGGCGGCCACCGCCTCGCACTACCATTGCGACCACAGCGACGGGCTGAACTGGCTCCGGGATCGGTACGGCACGATGGTGTGGCTGCATCCGCGGGTTGCGGAGCCCATCCACGATCGCGACAGGTTGGACGTGCCCTTCCTGCCTGCCACGTCGGTCGAGCCCGATCGGCTACTCCCCGCCGAAGGGACGTTTCGCTGGAATCGATATCGCATGCGGAGCCGGCCGTTCCCCGGTCAGACCTGGTGGCACTGCGCGATCGACACCGAGGTCTCGGGCGTGCATGTCCTGTTCTCGGGCGACTGCTTCCAGCCGCCCTCGCGCTGGAACGGCACGGGAGGGTTCTGCGCCTACAACGGAAGCCGGTTCTCCGAGGGCTTCGCGCCCACGGTCCAGGACGTTCTGGATCTCGGGCCCGAGCTTATCTGCAACGGGCACAGCTGCATCTATCGCTATCACCCGGGCCACTACCGCCGGATCCTGCGCTGGTCCTCGCAGGCGGAAAGGTCGGTCCAGGACCTCTGCGCGTCCGATCCGTGGACGGCGGACTATGACCATCGTGCCACGGCCTGGTGCCCGTTCCGCAGCAGCACCAGGCCCGGCTCACGCATATCTCTGCGGTTCCAGTTCCGGAATCTGGGCAAGCAGGTGGCATCGGCTCTGGTCCGGGCCGTTGTGCCCGAGGGCTGGCGCGGCAAGCCCGAGACGAGAAGGGCACGGGTGCCGGCCGGTCGAAGCCGACGCACGAGCTTTGAGGTCTCTATCCCGAGGAAAGCCCGCAAGGGCCGCTACGTGCTGGCCGCCGAAGTCCACATCGACGGCCAACTGATCGGCGAGCCCGCCGTCGCGCTGGTGGACGTGGTGTAGTTCGTGGGTCAACTAGACCTTGGCCGAACGCGCCATCGCACTCAACAAGGAGAGAACCGACTGTGGTTACGGCACTCGAGCAGTATGACCCACTCGTCCACGAGCTTGTTCGACAGGAAGAGACCCGGCAGAGCGGCAAGATCCGCCTGATCCCGTCCGAGAACTACGTGTCTATGGCGGTGATGCTGGCAACGGGGAGTTGCCTGACGAACAAATACTCCGAGGGATACGCCAACAGGCGCTACTACGAAGGCCAGCAGGTTACCGACCTTATTGAGGAACTGGCGATCGATAGGGCAAAGCGGATCTTCGGCGCGGATCACGCCAACGTGCAGCCGTATTCGGGTTCTGTCGCCAACCTGGCGGCCTACAACGCGCTGATCGAGCCCGGCGACACCATCATGGGCCTGTCGCTCACCGATGGGGGCCACCTCACACACGGGTGGAAGGTGAGCGCCAGCAGCAAGTACTTCCGGAGCATCCGATACACGGTGGATCCTGCGACGGGACGCTTCGACTACGACCGTATCGAGTCGCTTGCACGGAAGCACAAACCGAAGGTGATCGTGTCGGGTGCAACGGCCTATCCTCGGGAGATCGACTTCGAGGTATTCGAAGGGATCGCGAAGGGCGTGGGGGCCTACCATGTCAGCGACATCGCTCACGTCTCCGGGCTCGTGGTCGCCGGCTGTCACAAAAGCCCCGTGCCCTACGCGGACGTCGTCTCTACCACGACCCACAAGACGCTCCGCGGCCCCAGGGGCGGGCTCCTGCTGTGCAGAGGCGATCTGGCAAACCAGGTTGACCGCGCCGTGTTCCCGGGGCTCCAGGGAGGGCCGCACATGCACACCATCACGGGGATCGCGGTGGCCCTGGCCGAGGCGGACACGGCGGAGTTCCTGGCCTATGCGAAGCAGATCGTGAAGAATGCCAGGGCGCTTGCCGAAAAGCTTCTGGAGTACGGATTCGATCTCGTTTCCGGAGGAACCGACAACCACCTCATCCTGATCGACCTGCGCAACAAGGGCGTTCCGGGGAAGAAGCTGGCCAAGGCGCTCGATCGCGCGGGAATCGTCACCAACTACAACACCATACCTGGAGATCCGGCTCCACCTATGGATCCGAGCGGGCTTCGGATCGGCACTCCGGCGGTGACCACGCGAGGGATGCAGGAGGAAGAGATGGCCGCCGTCGCCGGATTCATCAACCGGGTTGTAGAGAACATCGACAGCGAGTCCGAGATCGAGGCGGTCAGCAAGAAGGCACTGCTGCTGTACTCCGAGTTCCCGGTGCCCGACCACTTCATCATTCCGGGGGACAGGACCCCTCGCTACATGCGTTCGCTCAGCGACGACGACTAGCGAACGCCCTTTGTGCCTCTCCATTTTGCACTTTGCATTGGAGATTTTGCATTTTGCATTCTCCACCCTAGGGTGTCTTGAATGCCCGCCTCACCCTCTCACCAGATCAAGATCGGCAAGGGTCTCGGCACCCTCGCCGAGGAGGTCCTTCGGTTCTACCGCCAGATCGGCGTGGAGCACGTGGGCCTGCCGACGCGTTACAATACCCGGGTCGGCTCGCGCCCTCTCGTGCCGCCAACCCAGACGGGCCCGATGGGCCCGCTGAGCGCGCCGTGGGACGAATCCGAGCTCCTTCGGATCCACGAACGCATCGAGTCCTTCGGGCTGACGCCGTCCGAGATGCGGCTCCCTCTGTCCGGCAACATCGTGTACGGCCAGCCGGGACGGGATGAGGATTTCGCGAGGCTCAGGGACTGCATCGCCGTGGCCGGTCGCCTGGGCGTTTCGGTGATGACCTACAGCTTCACCGCGCTGCGCGCATCGGAGGGCTACGGCGCGCTTCCCGGCGCCGGCCGCGGGGGTTCGGATCTGCGCGACTTCGACCACGAACGGATCCGCGAGCTACCGCCGCTCGATTCGGTCGGTTGTCACAGCCTCGACGACATGTGGGAGCGCCTCACCGTCTTCCTCCGCGAGATCGTTCCGGCCGCCGAGGAGGCCGGTGTCCGCCTGGCCGCGCACCCGAATGACCCTCCCATCCCCGAGTACCGCGGCGTGGCCCAGCCGTTGTCCGACCTCGACGGCCTCGAGCGCCTGCTTGACACCGTGGACAGCCCTGCCAACTCCCTCTTCTTCGACACCGGGGTGACCACCGAGCTCGGCGAAGACGCCGTTCAGGCCATTCGTCGATTCGGCGGCCGCGACCGGATCGCCATCGTCCATTTCCGCAATGTCCGCGTCGAGGTCCCTCGCGACAAATACGTCGAGACCTTCCACGACGAGGGTGACTGCGACATGTTCGGCTGTATGCAGGCCTTCCACGAGGTCGGGTACTCCGGTCTGCTCGACCCGGACCACACCCCCGGGATCATCGGCGACACGCCGGACACCCGGTTGGGCTGGGCCTTCGCGATCGGGCAAATAGTCGCGATGCGGAATGCCGTTGAGCAGACGAGTCTGCAGTAGAGGCAACCTCACCACGAGGATCACGAAGCCAACGCATCGTCGGATCACAGCGGCCCCCTCTGCGTGCCAATGACCCGTCCGTCTCGAGTGCCCTCCGTAGCCACAAAGTGGCGAAGGAGGGTGTATCGAGAGAGAAGGACCAGCCGACCGGGTCAGCCGCTGCACTTGATAGCCTTCTTGCCTCAATTCCAGAGGAGAGAGCCGGCTGCGATATGTCCGCAGCCGGCTCTCCTTGTTCAGGTGATGCTCCCCCAGTTCTCCACGCGCGACGGTGAGACCGTGGGCCTACTCAGCCAGGCTGACCCTCGCATACCGAACGGTGTTGCCCGGGCCGCAGACGCCGTAGAGGTCCAGCAGGTGTGAGGGTGGCGATCCTCCCCGCTCCGTTGCGGTGAAGAACGTCCGGAACGGGGACTCCAGCTCGAGACGTGCTGGCGGTGCGTCGCCGTCAAGCCTCATCACGTAGTTCCCGACCGTGCCGTCTCCCGCCTCGGTTGCGGCGTACACGACGAGGAGACCGCCGTCGGGCGTTGTGTGGAACCGTCCGTAGCTCGGGGTCAGCCCGGGCGGCGCTCCGTCTGCCCACAAGAGCTGGCGTTGTTCCACGATCTTCCCCGATGCAAGCGCCACGTACTCGAGCGACACCACGCACGTGTGGTGCGGGAAGAAGCGCTCTCGTATCAGCTCCTGCGCAACGGTTCTCCTCAAGTAGAGTATATGGGCCGCGCCCGACGCATCCACGTGGAGGTCGAGGTTCGTGATGTGCCCCGCGGTCGCTTCCACGTTGTCGATCTCGAGCGGGCTGCAGAACGCCTCCCTTGTGATGTCGGGCGTCCAGGTGTAGAACAGCCGACGGAACACGTAGTCCCAATCCCTGCCGGTCTGCTCGTACTTGTGCTCCCTCCAGGCCTCGACGGGCTCCACGATGTCGCCGATCGCCAGGATGTGTCCGGCCTGCTCCCGCATCGCGACCTGGGGATAGCACCCCCTGATCTGGAACTCGATTCCGCCCTGTCGCGACCACTCCCCACCCGCGTCGCGAAAGGCCCAGTGCTGCACGCTGGTGCTCCCCTCGATGTTCAGCAGCAGGATCTCCCCCCGATCCCCGTCGACGCCGATCCCTCTGTAGGAGTGCTCTGTGAATGCGGGGTCCCCGAGCCATCGGGGCTCGATGGGATTCGGATCATCTTCCAGCGCGGACTCCGGGGACTCGAGCAGCCTTGGGTGGCACGGGCCGCGCTCGACCCCTGGGTCGTGTGCGGGGTTGACCGACAGGTACAGTCCGCGCCCCGGCAGCTGGACCAGCGGACAAGGCTCGCGCTCGTCGTATCGGGATCCCGCGTGAATCCGCTCCCATCCCGAGGCATCCCTTCTGTAGAGACACCATCGCGTGTTGCACAGCGGCATCGCGTCCCTTCCCGTCTCCGGCACGCACACGAACACCCCCGCATCCGTACGGACCAGGAGGGGCGAGCCGTAGCACCACAGCGGACCGGAGCCGTTGTCCGGCGGCTCATAGCTACAGACGACTTCCTCGACCTCGACGGCAGGACGCAGCTCCTTCATGGTCCATCCCCCTCTTCTCTGATCAATCGTACAGCCCCCCACACCGGCGGCTCGAGCGGTCGCGTCACGCGCGCGCGGGGCAGCGCTCTGTTGATCTCTCTCCGGCACGCGTCGTAGTATCCACCCTCCTCCCTC
>JASLMQ010000739.1 GCA_030746455.1 Candidatus Latescibacterota bacterium | reverse complement strand
ATCTTGCCAGATTCCAGGTTCGAATCGAGCCCCCGGAGCGAACCAGCTACAAAGGCTACGAGGTCTACAGCTGCGGGCCGTGGTGCCAGGGCCCGTCGCTGCTAATGGCGCTGAATACGCTGGAGGGGATCGATCTGGTGGGTATGGGACACAACAGCACAGACTACCTGCACTCGGTGCTGGAGACGCTGAAGCTGACGTTCTCAGACCGCCATCATTACTTCGGAGACCCTGATTTCGTGCAGGTTCCTATGCAGGGTCTGTTGTCGAAGAAATATGCAACGGTGCGGAGGCAGGCCATCGATCTGCAGCAGGCCGCGTCCGACATGCCGGCGCCCAGCGACCCGTGGAGCTTCCATCCGGAACCCCGTTCGGAGAATGGACCGGTTCCGCGGGCAATCCACGAGCCAGCCGGCCGTGGCTGCATTTCTCCCTGGGAAGAGGATACGGCCTACGCCTGTGTGGTGGACGGGGAGGGAAACGCCTTCTCGGCCACGCCGAGCGACAGTGTCAGCGGAAGCCCGATCATCCCAGGACTGGGGTTCTCGATTTCTGTCCGGGGGACCCAGACCTGGCTGGACCCCGACCATCCATCCGGTCTGGAGCCGGGAAAGAGGCCCCGCCTAACGCCCAATCCGGCGATGGTGCTGAAGGACGGGGTGCCCTTCATGCCCTTCGGGTGTCCGGGGGGAGACGCGCAGGTACAGGGGATGCTCCAGGTGTTCCTGAACATCGCGGAGTTTGACATGGACCCCCAGGTGGCGATCGAGTCACCGCGTGTGGTCACGCACAGCCACCCGAACTCGTTCTGGCCCCACACAGCACAGCCGGGCGTGGCCTTGGCGGAATCGCGGATCGATCCGGCAGTTCGGGGGGGGCCTGGCCGAACGCGGGCACAAGATCAAGGTCGAGGACGCGTGGTCCGGAGGCGTGAGCCGGGTTTGCGCGATCACCGTCGACCCGGAGACCGGGATTCGGGCGGGAGGCGCAGATCCCCGAGGGGCCTGCTACACCATCGGCTGGTGAGCGAGAGGGACGCAAATGCATACCTACCGGGAGCCCGCAAGGGAGATACCGATTATTCGAACGACCGACGTTCTGATCGTCGGTGGCGGTCCCGCCGGGTTGTCGGCGGCCATTGCCTCGGCCCGATCTGGTGCCGTAACCGTGTTGGTCGAGCGATTCGGATACCTGGGTGGGACGGCCACGGCCTCACTGATGGCCAAGATCAACGGGTTCCGCAACCAGGTCGAGCCGGACGCCCTCCAGGCGGTACGCGGAATCGCCGAGGAGATTCTGTTGGAGATCAAGGCCCTTGATGGGTTGGGTCGGCGCCCTTACAAGCACAAGGTCTATCCGGGGACGCCCGGGCAGCTGGAATGCAGCTACACCATAGATACGGAAGTCTTCAAGTACGCGACGCTCAAGATGTGCGTCGACGCGGGCGTCGATCTGCTCCTCCACACCTATTTCAGCAACACCATCACCCAAGATGGCGACGCGAAGGGCGTGCTTGTCGAGAACAAGTCGGGCAGACAGGCCCTCGTGGCGAGAGTGGTGATCGATGCCAGCGGAGATGGCGACGTGGCCGCGCGGGCTGGGGCACCGTTCTGGCAGACGGTAGGAGATGAGGCCAAGCGCCTGAACGACGGCCTGATGTACCGGATCGGATTCGGAGCCTCCAGACCCCAAGGCAAGATCGGTTGTGAATTCCGCACCAGCAGCGTGGTCTGGGGACCTCGCCTGGCGCCGATGAACGGTGCAGACGCAGAAGCGCTGTCCCGGGGTGAGATAGAGGCGAGACTGCAGGTCTTAGACGACTTTGCTGAAAAGCAGAAGAGTCATCCTGAGCTGGACGACGCTACGATACTCGAGACGCCCCCGATGCTGGGCATTCGTCAGACGCGCTTCATCGAGGGCGAGTACCGGCTGACGGCCGAAGACGCCATCGAAGGTCGCCGTTTCGATGATGTGATTGCCATCAGCCCGTGTCCGATCATACAGTACTACGGATACCGCAGATACCTGGAGCACGAAGGGTATGACATACCCTACCGCTGCCTCGTACCCAGGGAGATCGAGTACCTGCTCGTGGCGGGCCGGTGTATCTCCAGCGAACAACAGCCCTATGAGTCGCATCGAGCCATGGTTCCCGTTATGGCCATTGGTCAGGCCGCCGGGGTCGCCGCGGCATTGGCCGCAAAAGCGGGTCTGCCGCCGCGCGACATCGATGTCGCTGAGTTGCAGCAGGAACTGATTACTAAGGGGGCTGAGCTTCGGCAATAGGCCCAGGAGGGAGGGACAATGTCAGAGAACGTGACACACACAGGCGTGTTGGACGATTGCTTCAGGTTGATGCAGGTCTCCGATGAGATCTGCGATGCCTTCAAGGAGGTGGCTCAGACGCAGATCGATTTCGCCCAGTATGGAGGGGTCACGCGATCGGGCGACATGGCACCCGAGGCGCTGAAGGCACAACTGGACGTGGATGTGCCCGGGCGCGACGGGAAGAGCGTCTGAATCGGGCTACCGGGAATGAAAGCGAGCTTGCGTCGGAGGTGATCGCTGTCGTCCGGTTTCGCTCGACACCCACAACGCCTATTGAGGGAAGACAGAATTCAGGACCTCCGCAGGAAGCAGGCACATGAAGATCCAGAGCATCGAAACGTTCACCCACGGGTCCCAGGTCACCGTCGTACGGGGTCAGGGCGGACGACGGCAGTGAGGGCTACGGTCAGACCGCACCGTCAAATGCAGACATCACCGCAACGGTCCTGCACCGGCAGATCGCCCCGCACGCGCTGGGCCGGGACGCCCTTGAACCGGGGGCCCTGTCGGACTTGTGTATCGACCGGAATCACAAGTTCCCGTGGTCCTATGTGTGCCGAGCACTTGCCGGTGTGGAGACGGCCCTCTGGGACATGCGGGGAAGGCTGGAAGGCAAGAGCGTTTGCGAGCTGCTCGGAGGAACGCCTCGTCCGTTCCCCGTATACGGGTCCAGCATGAGTCGCGATATCAAGCCTGACGACGAGGCAGAGCGGCTGGTTCGACTGATGGACACGCACGGGCTCCGGGCATTCAAGGTACGCGTGGGCGATGTCTGCAGCCACGACGTGGACAGGTGGCCCGGTCGCACGGAGGAACTGATTCCCGCGGTTCGGAAAGCGGTCGGAGACGAGACCGCGCTTCTTGCGGACGGCAACAGCTGCTACACCCCTCGGCGGGCGATCGAGGTCGGCAGGATGCTCGAAGACAACGGGGGATGCCACTTCGAGGAGCCCTGTCCGTACTGGGAGCTGGAATGGACGGCAGAGGTGGCGGCAGAGCTCGAGGTCCCGGTGGCGGGGGGCGAGCAGGACAACGACCTGGCCCAGTGGCGCGCAGGATGATCGCGATGCACGCCGTCGACATCGTTCAGCCAGACATCTGCTACGTGGGTGGGCTCAGTCGGGCCCTCCGGGTCGCGGAGATGGCGCAGAAAGAAGGCAAGCCATGCGTGCCGCACTCGGCGAATCCGTCGATGGTTACGGTCTTCACACTGCACATGATGGGCGCGCTCCAGAATGCTGGCCCCCACGTGGAGTTCTCGATCGAAGAGTCCTCGTGGGCAAAGGAGATCTTCGCTCCGGTTCTGGAGGTGCAGGATGGGATGGTGGCCATTCCGGACGGCCCTGGATGGGGCGTATCCATCTCCTCCCGGTGGCTTGAGAACGCCGACTACCACATCAGCAAGCGTGACTGACGAAGGAGGCCGGAGGTGAGCAACCCGATCGTTGAGTCCACGGAGTCCGGCAAGGCTGTGAGCTGGTACGGCGAAGGCGGGCTGCAGTTCCGGGCCAGGTTCCGGATCGATGGTGGCCGCCCCTGCATCGATGAGGTGGCGTGTAGGGCGGACGGGAAGTGGAAGACCCTCGCCCGAGGCCTGTATCCCGAATTCGAGATCAAGACGGGTATTCGTCGGCCCGAGGTGAGCCACGGTCAACCCCACGAGGACCGCTGGTGGAACTACAGCGATACACCCCTGGCGCACCCCGAGGACGTACGCACGGCGTCTGCGTCCTTCTCGTGTGCAGAAATCGTGAACTGCATCGATGGCGCCCGGGCCGAGATCGCGTTCCCCGGCGTACAGATCGGGCAGTTCTCAGGCAAGCTGCAGGTGACCGTGTACTCGGGCTCGAACCTCCTCCGGCTTGAGACCATCGCCGCAACGCAGGAGGACTCCGTCGCCTATATGTATCGGGCCGGGTTGACGGGTTTCCAGGCCAAGGAGCTGCGCTGGATCGATCCGAGCAGGAATCCCCACCGGCTCGTCCCAGAGCCCGGGAGTGATGGTGAACCGGTCAGGATCCGAGCCAGGAACCGTATTCTGACCCTCGGCCTCCACGAGGGATCCGTTTCGTGCTTCCCTCCGCCACACGCCTTCATCTGGGACCGGCAGCTGGAGATCAACGTCGGGTTCAACTACTACCGCAGGGACGGCGGCCGTGTGTCCCTGGGAGTGCGTCACAACGAGGACAGCGAGTACCCGGAAGGCCAGCCTAACCCGAGGCCCTGGGAGCTCTACAACGCACGTCCTGGCTCCTGGCAGCGCATGTCCGCGTTCTTCTACTTCAGTCCGGATGGCCCGGATGCATGCCGGAAAGGCACAATGGC
>JASLMQ010000738.1 GCA_030746455.1 Candidatus Latescibacterota bacterium | reverse complement strand
GACGGCGAGGAGAGCGGCCTCTTCCGCAGCCTTCTGAACCGCCACATCGGCCTCTTCGATCGACCCGTGGATTCGTGCCTCCTGCACATGGACATCTGGCACCAGAACATCCTGGTGGACGGCGGGGGCGTGGTCACGGGAATCGTGGACTGGGACCGCGCGCTGTGGGGGGATGTGGAGATCGAGTTCGCGGTCCTCGACTACTGCGGAATCTCCGAGCCAGCGTTCTGGGAAGGTTACGGTCAGGAGCGGGACCTGTCTCCCGAGGCACGCGTTCGACAGGTCTTCAATCTCCTCTACGAGCTACAGAAGTATATTGTCATCCGAGAGGGAAGGAATCACGATTCCGCCAGTGCCCGCAGGCACAAGGCCCAGGTCTTCCAGATCGTGCGCCAGGCCTTCCCTACATAGTTCCGCCACGAACAGATGTGGCCCGGCCGAGGGTAACGCGGGCGAGGAGTCAGACATGAGACGAAAAATCCTGATTGGAATTGCTGTCCTCTTCCTTCTGATCCAGATCATACCGGTCGAGCGGGCGAATCCCCCGGTGGAAATCGATCTTGGTGCGCCCGCTGAAGTCGATGCGGTCCTCAGAAGCTCGTGCTACGACTGCCACTCGAACGAGACCCGCTGGCCGTGGTACGCCTACGTGGCGCCGACCTCGTTTCTCATCACCCGTCACGTTGAGGAGGCGCGAGAGCACCTGAACTTCTCGAGGTGGAATCGCTATCCGGAGGGCAGGCAGCGGTACCTGGTAGAGAAGATGATCGAAGAGGTCGACAAGGAGAAGATGCCGCTACCTGCCTACATCCTGATACATCGATCGGCCCGAGTGGCTCCGGAGGGTCTGGATCTTCTGAGGACGTGGGCCTCTGAGCACTACGGTTGGGGTCCGGCAGCCGAATAGAGGACGCCACTGCCTGGTGCTCTCTCCCGGCCGTCTTCGTAGATCAGTGAGGAGGGATCCCATGCTCATCGAATCCTACAACATCGAAGTCGAAGTGTCCGACCACAGTACCGAGGAGTTCGAGTACGAGGCCATCGCGCACCTGGAAGTGGACATCAGAGAGGTCCTCCCCTACCTCAACGCGACCCTCACCAGGGGCGTCTACCTGCCCGATGATCCGGTCCTTTCTTGGCGCCATGAGGGATCCAACATCGGGTTCTGGTCGGACCGCATTGCCATCGATCACCTCGACAGTCGGGAGGAGGTCGACGAGAAGGTCGCCTGGCTGGTCAAGATGGTCAACGACGCCTGGGAGAAACGGGACGAGATCGAACCCGACACGACCTCCCACGAGCGCCGTCAGCCTCTGGAGATTCACCAGCTCCTGCCGAAGACCAACTGCAAGGCGTGCGACGAGAGCACCTGTTTCAGCTATGCGCTCAAGCTCGCGGCGGGCCAGGTCGAGCTGAGCCAGTGCACCCCCCTGGTCGAGGTAAAGGAATACGAGCAACAGAAGGGCGAGCTCGAGGCCCTGCTCGAGGCCAAATGGCCAACGCTGTAACCAGACGTCACGAGTGCCCAATCGGAGACACGCATGGCTGACCTCAAGTCATCCCCTGTCATCATCCGCCACCCCGACAACCCCGTCCTTTCCGCGGACGACGCCCCCTACCCCGCTGCCCTGATCTTCAACGCGGGCGTGACCAAGTACCAGGGCCGGTACGTGATGATCTTCCGAAACGACTTCGACTGTAGGGACGACTCGCCACATCCCCACCGCACGAACCTGGGCCTCGCCTTCAGCGACGACGGCCTCGCCTGGGAGGTACAGCCGGATCCCTGCTTCGACTTGAGGGACGACGAGATCCGTCGGGGTTACGATCCCCGGCTCATCGTGATGGACGGCCGCTGCTACATGTGCTTCGCCGTGGACACCCATCACGGCGTGCGGGGAGGCATTGCGGTCACGGAAGATTTCGAGGATTTCGAGATCCTCAACCTTTCCGTGCCGGACAACCGCAACATGGTGCTCTTTCCCGAGCGAATCGGGGGGAAGTATGCCCGGCTCGAGCGCCCGTTCCCCGTGTACGGACGCGGCGGAGGCGATCGCTTCGACATCTGGTTCTCCGATTCACCCGACCTCGCCTACTGGGGGAACTCGAACCTGGTGCTGGGGGTCGAACACGTGCCCCACGCCAACAACAAGCTCGGCCCGGCCGCGCCTCCGGTGAAGACCGACCGGGGATGGCTCACCACCTTCCACGCCGTGGACCTCGATGCCGAGCGCGGCAAGAACGGCTGGGAGGACCGATGGCAGAAGCGCTACACCGCGGGCATCATGCTCCTCGACCTCGAGGAACCCTGGAAGGTCGTCGGGATGATGAAGAAGCCGCTCATGGCCCCCGAGGCGCCCTACGAGGTCAGCGGAGGATTTCGGAACAACGTGATCTTCCCGGGCGGGATGATCCTGGAGGACAGCGGGGAGGTGAAGATCTACTACGGCGCGGCGGATGCGGTGGAGTGCCTGGCTACGGCCCACGTGGATGATCTCGTCGCCCTGTGCACGGAGCCGCCGTAGTCGAACGAGATCACGCGTACATGGAGACCGGGGGCGCTGGCGTGGACCAGCGCCCCCGGCTTCGTTGTGGCAGATGGATCAGCCAGCACCTGCTAGCCAGTTCATGCTCACTGCTTTGTGGCCTTGGGGTCCATAAATTCATCATAGTCGATGATCTCAGCGACCCATTGGCCGACGATCTTGGTGATGGCGTGATGGATAGACTGACTGTCCCACGTGTCCGGGTACTCCACAGCGGCTGAGGCTTCTGGAATGAAGAAGAGCTTGAACCCGTGATGTACCATAGGGATCATTCCCATTCGTCGACCAATGACACACATGTTCGAGGCAAAGCCGGTATAGATGAGCGCGTTGATGCCTCTCGAGCGCAAACGCTCAGCGAATTCCCGATCGTCCAAGTCTTGATGATATATGACTTCGATCTTGCCTCTTGACGCAAGTGCAGAAAGATCGGGATGGATATCTGTGTTATACCCTACCTTGTCAGGATCGTTTGTAAGCGTGATGACCGGATGCCCACGTTCAAGCGCCTTGGCGACGAGAGGAAGGACCCGCGATTCGGTGATCTGGCCATAGGTTTCGTTCAGGTGGGTCGACGCCATGTCTATCCACGGATCCATTATGACGATAGCCGTTGTGCCTGGATCAATCACCCGCTCAAGGCGATACGTCCCTTCCGAACGGAACGGCAGCCCGTTCTCTTCTTCCAGTACGCCGTTGCTGTCCAGCTTGAAATACGACTGGCGCTGGGTTGTGATCTGATAGGCAGTCTCAGGCGTAACGGATTCCGCTGATTGACTCATTGTCGATCCTCCATCGATGACTTGCTTGGAATCCTTCAACAGATTGAATGGTGGCCACTGGTACACGCCAACGCCGACACCATAGAGGAAGGCAGCAGAAGGCACAACCAACAGAGTGATCCCACGAAGCAGCTTGTTGTTGGCAGTTCCGAATCGAGACGAATTCCTGGTCATCGCGTTTTCTATGCTTTCTTGTTGGCGAACTACCCACGTGATGGTCTGGCGCGGGGTCACTATCCCACCACGTACTGCCGCGCGTACTCCGCCGTGCCAGCCGCGAGGTCCTGCACGGACGTGCCGGGCAGGGAGGGATCGATGAAGTTGATGTAGTCATCGTAGCCAACGGCCCTGAGGGCGGAGATGAACTCCGGGAAGCCCAGCTCGGCGTTGTCGGACCAGGCGCGCCGCGAGTACGGCACCTTGCGTCCATCGTTCATCGGTACGCTGGTGTCGCTTTCCGGATCCAGCGCAATGCTCTGCGCATTGCACCCGTAGATGCGCCCCTTCAGCGGCACGAACAGGTCGTCACTCCACCTCTCGCCGGAAAAGAGCAGGTTGGCCGGCTCGGGCATCACGCCGAACCGGTCGCTGGGAATCCGGGCCAGGCTGTCCGCCGCCTGGGCCACGTTCTCGAATTCCGAGCCGCTGTGCATCTGGAATACCAGGCGCAGGTCTTCCGGGAGAGAATCGGCCGCGGCCGACAGCGCCTCAACCGAGCCGTTGGCGCGGAGATTAGTCGCGCCCACGGCTCGGGCGACGTCGATCCACTCCCTGGCCTGATCGGCGCCACCGACCACGATCATGGACACACCCACGCCCGAATCATCCAGGACGCGGCGTAGCTCGGATAGATCCGCTTCCGTGCTTTCGAGAGGTACCTGGTTCGCCCGCAACTCGACCATGTCGAATCCGGTGTCGCGGGCCAGACGGATGAAGTCGGGCGTGGACATCTCGGGTGCGCCCTGCAGGATGCGTCCTGAAAGCGATAGTTTCATGGTGTCGCCTCACTTTTCGAGATAGATGATTTCCGTGGGATCCTGGTCTTCAGCTGCACGGCCCGGTTCGCTCTGATTCTGCTGCATTGTCGCACGCGTTCGGGCAAGGCACCCGCTACGTATAGGGACATCATCCAGTTGTCCGCCTACTGGCCAAACATCCTCCGAGCGAGGTCGCCCAACCTCGGTCTGGCGGCGAGATCGACAGGGACATCGGCGAAACGCGACGTATCCACAACGCCCTCCTTCAGCCATCTCTCGAGCGTGTGTCGGTAGGCATCCTCCTGGAGGTTGTACAGGTCATTGTGACCCATCGTGTCCAACACAATGAGACGCCCCCTGGCAAGTCGCGGCATTAGATTCCGCCGCGTGTACTCCAGAGGACTGGAGACGTCGAGGCCGCCGTTCAGGACCAGGGTCTCAACGGGTGACACGCCCGTGCGGAGTGACCCCGGAATGGTGCGGATAGGCCATCCGCCGCCCCCCGGGGGGTGCATGATCCACATGGCCACGGGTGAGCCGATCACCGAGTCTGGCTCACGATCGTCGGCAATGTGAGGGAGTCGGCTGTGGACGTCGCTGGAGCTGTAGGTTTTGGAGAAGTTGTCCCCCCACTCAACCAGCCCGCTCATGGTCTGGTCAAATGTTGCACTCAGGTAGGCGAGACCCGCGTAGTCCCCCTCATTCGCCGACACATACGCGTCGAAGACCTGCGCCGCCGTACCGTTGTTGTAGAGTTGCCAGAAGGTCATCACCCGAACTCTGCCAGGATCAACGGTCACGCCCTCCCATGTCACGGGGAGTGAGGCGAGGGCCCGGCGCATCGCCCCGAGCAGATCGGGCTCCCGCTTGGCGAGGCTTGGATCTCGATTCCAGATCTCGCTGTACTGCCGGAGCACACGGGCGATGACACGAGGCTCCCAAACCGCCATCGCGTCTGGGCCTGTTGATCCCGAAATGAACGTCCGGTTCACGTTGTCGGGGTGACCGAGCCCGTAGATATGGGCAACATGGCAGCCATAGCTGTGGCCCCACAGATTGATCTCGTTGTATCCCAGGGCTCTGCGTGCGGCGTCGATGTCTTCTGCCACATCGAGGATGGTATAGCTATCCATGTGAATGCCCTCCGACTCGAGACGACGGAAGGCGGTCAGGGAAGCCCTCCGAAGACGGGCGATGTACTCGGGTCCGAGTGGATCGCCCCCCGACGTGAAGGCCTCCGCGATCTCCGGAGCGGCGAGGCGAACTGATCCGTCGATGCCGCGGTAGCCGACCATAACTACGTCCCTGCCCTCGAAGAACCAGGGCGAGAACCCGGCGACATTCGTGGCGCCCGGGCCACCACGCAGGGAGAAGAGAGGAACGGGATCCTCTCTCCGCGCGGCGCGGACCCGAAGCACCGGCAGCTGGATCAGTCGAGATCCTGGATCAGACCGGTTCTCCCTTACCACCAGCGTTCCGTAGTCCGCTGCAAGGGTATCCTTGCCTGCAACCAACGTCCCTGGTGATAGGACCAATTCACCCTCAGCCGCAGCCTCGACCTCGGCTCCAGCTGGGAAGGGCCCGATCTGGGCGGCCTCTGAGATCGTGGACGCCATTGTCACACTGAGCATCACGAAGCGATACGATCGCAATGTGTTTCTCCCTTGTGACGAGCTCGTGTGTTCCCTGCTCTGGTGTCTGCCAAGGAATAGCTACCTCATTAGGAAGGTCTACGTAGCGCCCTGCTCAGCTGTCGACGGAATGTAGTCTCCGGCCACACGTGCTGTCAAGCTGCGAGTTGTCCGTTCTCGCACTCGCATCCGGTGCCAAGTGCGCCTCAACCGCCCTGAGGGCCGGACACCTTTCCCCTATCGAAACCAAGGAGAGAGGGGCGCTGGTGAAATCCAGCGCCCCTCTCTCCATTCGGATGATCTGAAACCGTCTACGCTGCCTGCCGCAACGGCCTGAGGACCAGGGACGTCAGTGCGGCCAAGACCAGGAGAATCGCCGAGCAGTAGTATGCAAAGGTGAAGGTCTGCGTCGCGTCGTAGACCTGGCCGGCCAGCAACGACAGTGTGAAGCCGCCCAGGCCCCACGCCGTGAAGACCACGCCGTAGTTCACCCCGAAGTTCCGGATTCCGTAGTAGTCTTTGGTGATCGACGGGAACAGGGCGAGATTGGCGCCATAGTTCGCCCCGATCAGGGCGGAAAGCAGGCCCAGGATGAGCGTCGATCCCAGGACATTGCCGGTCTCGGCCTGGGACAGCAGGATGATTGACACGGCCTGCAGGACGAAGCAGATGAACAGCGTTGCTTTCCGCCCAATCTTGTCCGACAATGTGCCGGCGATGATCCGTCCCGCGCCGTTGCCCACGGCCAGGATGGCCACCAGGACGAAACCCAAGCTCACACCCGCCTGCACGTCTACCATTTTCGAGAGTTTGGAGATGATCATCAGACCGGCGCCCGCCCCGCAGGCGTACATGAACCAGAGGGCGTAGAACTGCCAGGTCCTGAGCATCTCGACGGGATTGTAGTCGGCCTTCACATCCGGAGCCCCGGCTGGAGGCGGCACCGTGCCGGCCGGCACGTAGCCACTGGGAGGCGGCCGGAGGAACTGGGCCAGTCCGATGACGACGATGAGGAACCCGATGCCCAGGACCATCAAGGTCGTCGAGAGACCGTAGACCTGAATCAGGGTCTTGACCAGTGGGGCGACGTAGACGCTGGCCAGTCCGAAACCGGAAACCACGATGCCCGCGATCAGGCCGGTGCGTGCCGCCGAGAACCACTTCACGGCTGGCGGCGTTGCGGAGGCATAGCCGAAACCGATCCCCGCCCCGGCCAGCAGCCCAAAGCCGATGATGAAGCCGAGGACCGTTGCCGTCTGGCTGGCCGATAGCATGCCGATGCCGACCAGTAAGCCGCCAATGCTGGCAACCGTGCGCGGTCCGATCCGGTCCTGCATACGGCCGGCCGGAACCATGATCAGCGAGAACACCAGGCAGGCGACCGAATACGGCAAGGATCGGGCGGCTTCCGACCACCCCCACGCATCGGGAATACCCTTGCTCACGACGCTCCAGGTATAGAGCACGCCAAGGGCGAGATTGATGCCCAATCCAGCGAAGGCGACCGACCAGCCGCGGTTCTTCACCGCCAGCGATGTTGGATTCACGATAGATGGTTCCTCCGACATTTGAGCTCCCTTCTTCGTCAACATCCTGCCATCACGTGTGTGAACCGCGCTTGCCACGGTCTGTAAACCATCTCCCGCCGCGGCGCTGGCTCACAGCCCCCACCACCCCGCTCAAAGGTTCGCTGATTGTACCTTCCGGACTGCGCCTACCAGTACCAATCCGTTCCGATCCCGATCTCGCTCCGGACGCCCTTGACGCCCTCGACGGTTTCGGCGATCTGGGTCACGAGCTCCGAGGCCTTCGTCGAGCCGGCGGTGCCTCCGATCACGACCTCGCCGTTGTCAGCGGCCACCTGGATCCCGGCATTGCGGGTCGCCGGATTCTTCGCCAGTGTGGCCCACACCCTGCAGCCCAGGCTGAAGTCCTCGAGCTGCTTCTGGCTCTCGGCCGTAGACGCGAACTCCTTCTGCTCCGCCATGCAGGCGATCGTTGCGCAGGCGCTCTCCGCGCTCACCTTACCCACGTTGAGAATTGCATCGTACAGGCTGGGATCTTCCCATTCGACGCCGTACAGCAGCCGGGCCCAGCGGCTTCGTTCCTTGTCTACACGCTGGATGTAGGCAACGGCCTCCTCTTTGGACAGGTTGTGCTCTTCCATGGTGGCCTCGATGCGGTACTCCATGTCGGCAATCACCATGACGCGCAACACCTGGGGAAGACTGGAGAGGAGAAGATGGCCCGCGATCCCGTGATAGACCAGGTTCCCCTCCCGGGCGTGCGAGAGGATTCCCGCCGTCACGCACTTCACATATGCCAGACGCTTTCCTGGCACCTGCTGCCAGAAGGGCGGAGCGCCGTTCAGCGTCTTGTTCAATTCCTTCTCTGAGATGCCGTATTCCTCGACAGTTACCCGAAGCACCTTTTCCCGGCTGACGATGGGATAGCCAAGGCGCTCGGAAAGCTTCGCGGCAACAACCTTGCCTCCCGCGTGGGAACCTCGACTGATGGTGATGATCGCCATACAGACTCTCCTTCATTGGTGCGACTATGTGGAAGCCGCTACAGGCAGGCAGTGCTATGGTAGCAGATGCTTGGAATAGATTGGGCGTTTCTGGGCAGTGAATCTACCATTTGGGGCCCTCCGATGTCAAGTTTTGCAGGGTTGTCCCACGCTTTCTTAGCAGACGAAGCGACACGAGGCCGGCCAGAATTCCATCAGAGCCTGCCGGCCGCGTGCAGGATGCAGAGCGCCTCGGCGGTCACGAAATCATTGGGGGTCTTACCCGTTTCCGACGTCGGTCCCCACCCCACATGGGTCTGCCCACTTCGGGATCGTCTCTCTTTGCCAGAGACCACGGAGTAGTACTTCCGCTCCGCCGGGAACCCACCGTTGCGCGTCCTCTTGGACTCGAGGAGATCCAGCGCGGGGGCACACCGTGGATCCCGGATCGCGCCACACTCGACCATTACCGTTAGGCCGTGGAGATAAGTGTACTGCCAGAAGTAGGGATAGTGGGTTGCCGCGAAGCGGGGACGAATCACCTTGCCCGTCGTCCTGCGGAGGTAGAGACTTCTCTCGAGGAACATTTCGGCAGCACCGTGCACGATACACCGGATCTTCGAGTCGCCTGACATCTGCGCATACGCATTGAGGCCCCTAAGCGGAATCAGTGACTCGTGGAAGGACGAGTGCGTGGCTTCCGGCCGCTGGTCGCAGTTCCACCCGCCGTCGGGCCACTGCCAGGTGACCAGATCGTCCGCCATCTGCTCGGCCCTCTCGTCGGCGAACCCCAGCCGGATCGCGTAGAGGATCGCGTTGCCCTGCTGAGAGGCACATCGCCGCCATCGACCGTCAACGGGATGCGGTGGCCTAGGCTTCGTCTTGCGTGCCCAGCTGACTCCCTGATCGACGACCGGTTCGAGCCACCGATCCCCGGGTGGGTAGCCGATCTCCGCCAACAGGGTCGCCACCCAGTGCGGGCCGGTCCACTTCTGGTAGGGGCGTATAGGGATTGTGCCGTCGGCCGACCTTCCGGACAGCAGGGCCTGAGCCCGAGGACTGGCCGCGATGTCGCGCCGCAGGGCCCGCATGCCTCGTATATTGGGATCCTCGTCCAGGACGCCAGTCCGGATTCGGTAGCGGATGCAAGGCTCGTCGGATTCCAGAAGTCGGTCAATGACCCGATTCATTTCTGATCCTCCAACGGCGTGCGCCGGTCGCGCGGCCTGTCCGCATTGGCAGGCGAGTTCCCACACGTCCTTGTGAGTGCCATTCCGGGCTCTGCAGGGGAATGTGGCCGATTATCGCTTTGCCTGCCCGTACTCCTCGCAGGCATCCAGAAAGGCCCTGAAGTTTTCGTACGTCGTATAGATGTCCGGGCAGTTGTTTGGGGTGATCATCATGCCGCCCCACCGCTTGGCAGTGTCCATGCGCGTCCTGATCTCCGCTCTCACCTCTTCAGGTGTGCCAAAGGTCAGTACCCACGATGAAAGGGTCCCCTTCAGCACCAGCTTCTGCCCAAACCTGCGTTTGAGATGCTCTGGATCATCGCACTCGGGCTGGACCGGATTGATGGCGGTCACGCCGATGGCCACGAGATCTGGTATCATCTCTTCGGAGCGGCCATCTGTATGGAAGTCCACCTTGATGTCAGGCTTGATGGCCTTGGCCGCCGAGATGATGCGCTCCCAACGTGAGAGGATCCATTTCCGCAATAGCTCGGGGCGCATGAACAACTGCCGCTCATGGCCCATGTCATCTCCGCAGCCCAGCACATCCACGCCCATCTTTGCCAGGCGTACCGCCTTGTACTCCAAATCCTGCGCCATTCGGTCAAGCAAATGTGCGCAGAACTCAGGATTGGTGTAGGTATCCATCAGGAGCTGCTCCTGGCCTCGGAGATACCAAGAGGTCTCAAAAAGGCTGCCCACGGCTCCCCTTACCCAGTAGCCTTGCGACAGGTATTCCTCGGCTTGTGCGGCCAGGCCCTCCCAACGCCACGCTTCCCGGATGTCCGGCCACGGAAACCCGTCGATTTCATCCAGACGTGTTGCGTGCTGAAGAGGATAGATCATCCGGCGCAGATGATAGCTGGAACCTGGCACCGTGATAGAGCCGTATTCGCTGACGCGTAATCCAGGCATCTCTTCTTTGGGCAGATATCTCGAGAAACGGTGCTTGAGATAGTCCTCCTCCTCTTCGTTATCCGGCGGGTTATCCCAGGGCAAATCCCACGGCTGTTTGCCTCTCGTGCGAGGGCCAACACCTCGTTCACCGTTGTCCAGATGGTATACCTCATCAGGCGGCCGTCCTAACGCCTCGGCGAGTTCTCGCCAGAACGCCTGGGGTGCGGTCAGAGAATAAGGAATGCGGTCCGGTACGCCACCGTCCATCACGGTGGCCATCAGATCGCGTGGTCTTGGATCAACCATGTGTCGGACCGTCCAGCGTGGAATAGAACGGCAGGGCCTGTTCGTTGGGGTAGACGCCTGCTATTTCGTCGCCCTTCCAGGCGAACTCATACCTGTTTCCCGCCGGCATGGTCTCCGAGGTCCGTCGCACCGGCAGATCGTGGCGCAGGACGATCTCGCTGCCCGAGCCCACCTGCTCCCGGGCTAGGTGGGCGTATGAACCGACCATTCGGGTCTCCACCGGCGCGCCGTCGACCGTGATGCGCACCGACTCCTCCTGCGCCCACCGCGGCACGCGCAGGAGGACATTGTCGTGTACCCTTGGGACGACCGTGACCCGCGCTGCGCTATCGCGCTCCACGGCCACCCGCGCCGTGTCGTGGTCGATTTCGAAGTGCAGATTGACGAACAGGCCGCGTTCGTCCCGTGTAGCGATGTTCTCGTAGATCGCGCTCATCGTATGCACGATCTCGGCTGTGCCGCTGGGGTTGTAGCCCTTGCCCGCGTGCGGATAGTGGTTGCTCCCCCATCCTCCGATGGCATCCATACCGATCACGCCACCTGGGGCGTTCGGGGCATCTGATTCTGTCGTCTGTCCGGTGAACAGCCTGCCCGCACCAGGCGCTCGACATCATCGTAGCACACCGGGTTGTCCGTATACATCGCCAACCAAAGAGCCAGCCGCGCCGCCGCCCCGGTCGATTCGGTGTTGGCCGACGGGTTGCCCGTCTTGTCCGGGTATCTCAGGAGGCCGAGGTCGTGGGCCACCCACCCGCATTCGTTGACTAGGTCGGGCACACCGTTCCGGTAGGTGCGCGACACCGCATCTATGTACTCCGACTGCTGGGTCATCACCCCGTATAGCAGCAGTCCGCTCAGGGTGTAGAGGTACGATTGGCGGTCGCCCGGAGGGCTGTCCTCTGCTGCAAGATACTCAGGGACGGTACCCGCCTCGTTCGTGACATAGGTGAGGTGAAACCTGGCCAGACGGTCCGCCAGGTCCAGGGCCAGGGTGTCCCCCGTCCAGCGATAGAACCATATGAGCGCCCCTGAGTTTACTTGGACACTCCAGTGACCTATAGTTGGTCAGAAAGGAGGGTCCACCATGAGCAAGCGAAGAGGGGTGCGATTGGGTGAGGCGGAGCGAGCGGGAGCGAGAGCAGCCTCACCCAATCGAGACG